>JAFSNG010000067.1 GCA_017447515.1 Prevotella sp.
ATTGACAATGGCGTAATCGTGGTAGAACTCGTCTGGACCACTCTCGAAGCCCACGTCGTTTACCAAGTTCAGACAATAAACGGGCTGAATCAGATTGTAGTCCTCACCCTTCTTCAACTGCCTGACCACTGCCTTCGAGGCATTCAGAAGCACCCGCTGCTTGAAAAACTCGTTCCAATAGAGCTGCATCTCAACAATGAACTGACGGCCTTTTTCGTCAATGCAGCGCACATCGACTACGCTGTCCTTCTTACCAGGATTCTCAGGCACCATCTCTGGCGTCATGTATTCCACACTGGTAATCTGACCGTCTTCGTCGAGTGGTAACAGTGCATTCAGCAAGCTCATCACCAAATCGGGATGCTCGCCAAACACCAACTTGAAAGTCAAGTCTGCTTTCGGATCCAAATACTTACCACTCATAACTGCGTTTCCTTTCGCATCTTTTACTTTGTTATTCTCCATAGTGAATTAAATTTTTGATTGAACGCTGCAAAGATAGTAGTTTTTTTTTATAAAACAAAATAATTTGGGTAAAATTTGGATTAATGGAAACAAATGATTATCTTTGCAGCCATGAAGAATGTTCTCTTTGCCGACAGACTGACCCACAAAATCAGGGCGACTGTGCTGATTATCATGGCGGTTACCTTGGCTTTTGCTTTCATCGCAGCGTATCGCGCCATCAGAGGCGAGACCATTGGCCGATACTTAGGGATGATGTATGTGGTGTCGGAAAAGATCGACATGGAAATCAAGAACATGAAAGAGGGAACAAACCTCAGCAAGGTGTTGCACCAGATTGACGAGGAATGCCGACAGAACGGGATGCAGAATATCGACAGGAGATACAGTCATCTCAACTTCTACTCATTTATCATCAAAAGCGACGGCACCTACATGGCCCATCCCGACAGCCAGCGCGTGGGGAAAGAGAACTTCCTCTCATACGTGGGAGACAATTTCTATTCTGACTACAAGCGCACGGTGGCCGATATCAAGCAGAAAAAAACCGGCATCGCTCCCATGGTGGTCGATGGTGAATGGACGGACGTGTACTACACACCTCTCCGCGATACCGACTGGTCGCTGGTGCTTGTGGTGCCTAAGCGGGCCCTGGTCTATCCGATGATGATCCTGCTCGCCAGTATCTTGATTTCCATCGGTCTGGGACAGATTCTGGTATGGTTTGTCTGTCGCCGCGACATCCGTAAGGCCACACAGCCGCTGACATTACTCACTCAGTCGGCCGGAGAGGTGGCCAAGGGGAATTTCCATACGCCGCTGCCGGAACTGAAATACAAGGACGACATCAGCGAGCTGCGCGACGCGTTTGCCACCATGCAGCACTCGCTGGAGGAATATATACGGGACCTGAAGCTGACGACGGCCAAGAAAGCCTCGATGGAGAGTGAAATGAACATGGCGCGGAAGATCCAGATGTCGATGGTTCCCAGCAAATTCCCGAAACGTAGTGACATCGACCTTTACGGTTCGCTGACACCGGCCAAGACCGTAGGCGGCGACCTCTTCGACTTCTTTATCCGCGACGACCGGCTCTTCTTCTGTATAGGCGACGTCAGCGACAAGGGCGTACCGGCTTCATTGATGATGGCTGTCGTACACTATCTGTTTCGCAGCATCTCAACTCATTTCGATGAGCCCAACCGTATTGTTGAGATCATGAACAACTGCTATGCCGCCGAGAACAAGTCGATGATGTTCTGTACGTTCTTCTTAGGCGTTCTCGACCTGAACACAGGACTATTGCAGTACTGCAATGCCGGTCATGAGGCTCCCTTGCTTGTCACCTCTGAAGTAGCGAAAATGCCCGTCAATCCGAATCTGCCGTTAGGTGTGATGGGGGGAACTCAATATAAGCTCCAGGAGATGCAGTTACAGCCCGGAACGACCCTGTTCCTTTATACCGACGGACTGACCGACGCCGCCAATTCCGACGAAGAGCGCATCGGTATCAACCACATCATGGCAACCATTCAGCAGATGGCGGACGAAGGCCAGAAAGAACCTAAGGACTTTATCACAGGCATCACCGATCATGTCGAAGCATTCGTGAAAGAAGCGCGTCAGGCCGACGACCTGACGCTGCTGGCCATCCACTATAAGCCCAACACTGAGTAAAATCATTGAAAACAATAATAACTTTTAAAAACCAAAGATTATGAACCTGAAAATTGAAGAAACCGACGAGAGGTATGAAGTGACACTGGAAGGAAGCATGGACTCACCAGCCGTCCAGGAAATCGAGGGACAGATTGAACCGCTCTATATGGGCGATAAGGATGTCTTCATCGACTGTAGCCATCTGAATTATATCGCATCGAGCGGCCTGCGCGTACTGCTGAGTATCCGGCAAGGAACCGGCGCCAACGGCAAAAGCGTCGTGATACGAGGGCTCAACGACGAGATCAAGAACGTGTTTAAGATGACAGGATTCATCAACCTCTTCACACTTGTGGATTAATAACATGAATATGTAATCTTCTTTACTACTATGGCAGAACAAGATACACTGAAGAGTTCGGACTACGGTCACAGGTACCGGATAGTCTTCGGGCCGAAGATTACGGCCCCGCAACAGAGCGTTACACCCATAGACATCATACAGTCGAAAGAACTGACACTGGAGGATAGCGCCAGGAGAATAGCCTTCAAACTGGCGCTGCACGGCATCAAGATCAACAAGAGAATCTATCAGCCCAACGAGATAGAGGTAGAGCTCGACTTCATGAAGGCTGACAGCAACGGGGCCGTCACGCTGCCCGACTTCGACGACGTCAGCGGCCTGTTCGCTGAGCGCATGGTGACGGTGTCGATCCAGATGATTGCGGCCGGAACGAAGGTGGGCGAGACCACCATCGCCAGCGCCTACTACGTCCACGAACTGAATTCGCATGTGGCGACCGACACAAACGGAACGAGGAAGATGTACGTGAAGCTGCACATCTTCAGTATGGACAAGCGGATGACGCTCAACAAGTACAGCAAGGCCTACGTGGCCCGCAAG
>JAFSNG010000010.1 GCA_017447515.1 Prevotella sp.
CATCGCCTTAGGAGAAAGTGTTAAGACGCTTGATAAACAAACTGATAAGAAATTGTTGCCTACCTATCCTTCTATAGACTGGAAAAAAGTCATGGGAGCTAGAGACATCATTGCCCATCATTATTTCGATGTAGACGCTGAAGAGGTCTTCGAATAGCTTTTCGGACTGCCCCGCACGGGCAGTGGTATATAAATTGTTAAACTAACATCCTCCACCCGTCGCGAGATGCGTGGAGGTTTTTTATGCTCGAAAATTTGCCCTTTAGGCGAATTTAAGAAGGGTATAACCCTCAAAGATTTCGAAAAAACAGCCCTATTTATATCAAAATAGCGCAAAAAACAGCAAGAATCCACGGCATTTTAGTGTACCGTGGATTCTTTTTTTTTGTACCATAATTCAGCGAAATAGCCCTAAATAAAGGCGTTCCGAAAAAGTCGGTCAATCGGTCAATCGGTCAATCGGTCAATTGCGGGCGTTTTCCGGAAAGCAAGTCTTTGCTTTTTTGGGCTTTAATACTCGAACGTGCCGTATTCGCTCTTGATGGTGAGGCTCTTCTTGCCTTCCTCGATGTGGCCTACGACTTGTGCGTCGATGTTGAACGAACGAGAGAGGGCGATGACCTGATCTGCCACTTCAGGACGAACGTAGATTTCCATGCGGTGACCCATGTTGAACACCTGGTACATTTCCTTCCAGTCGGTGCCGGAGCATTCGTGGATGGCACGGAACAACGGAGGAACGGGGAACATGTTGTCCTTGACGACGCGGCAGTTGTCGTTGACGAAGTGGAGCACCTTGGTCTGGGCACCACCAGTGCAGTGCACCATGCCGTGAATCTCGGGGCGCAGCTCGTCGAGCAGGCGCTTGATGACGGGTGCATAGGTGCGGGTGGGGGAGAGCACGAGCTGGCCGGCGTCAGGGAGTTCTTTTTGTTGACATGACATGTCAACATACGGAACCTTGTCTGTCAGGGCGTATTTACCGCTGTACACCAGGTCGTCGGGCACGGCGTGGTCGAAGCTCTCGGGGTATTTCTCTGCCAAGTACTTGCTGAACACGTCGTGACGGGCCGAGGTCAGTCCGTTGGAGCCCATGCCGCCATTGTAGCGTTTCTCGTAGGTGGCCTGTCCCGTAGACGAGAGACCAACGATAACGTCGCCCGGACGGATGTTGGCATTGTCGATGACGTCAGTGCGACGCATGCGGCAGGTGACGGTAGAGTCGACGATGATGGTGCGCACAAGGTCGCCCACGTCAGCCGTCTCGCCACCTGTGGGCCAGATGCCGATGCCCATCTCGCGGAGCTCTGCCAACAGTTCGTCGGTACCATTGATGATGGCTGAGATGACCTCACCGGGTACGAGCATCTTGTTGCGGCCGATGGTGGACGAAACGAGGATGTTATCGACAGCACCCACGCAGAGCAGGTCGTCGGTATTCATGACGATGGCATCCTGGGCAATACCCTTCCATACGCTGAGGTCGCCCGTCTCCTTCCAATACATGTAGGCAAGACTGGACTTTGTGCCAGCACCGTCGGCATGCATGATGTTGCAATACTCAGGGTCGCCTCCGAGTATGTCAGGGATGATCTTGCAGAAAGCCTGTGGGAAGATGCCCTTGTCGATGTTTTTAATGGCAGCGTGGACGTCCTCCTTAGCGGCAGAGACGCCACGCTGCATATAACGATTGTTGCTCATATTCGTTGTTATGTTTGTTGCTGTAACACAGCAACATACTGGACTTTAGAATTTTACTTTTGGAGCATTCTGGGCGTCAGCATCGGCCTGGAACTTGTCCATGGTGTTGAAGCCGAAGATGCCAGCGATGATGTTCTTCGGGAACTTACGGATATAGGTGTTGTAGTTCTGAACGACACCGTTAAACGTGTTGCGGGCCTCGTTGATGCGGTTCTCGGTGCCTTCCAGCTGTACCTGCAGGTCGCGGAAGTTCTCGTTGGCCTTCAGTTCGGGATAGTTCTCCTGTACGGCAAGCAGACGACCCAGTGCAGAACCCAGCTCGCCCTGAGCCTGCTGGAATTCCTTCATCTTCTCAGGAGTCATGTTCGAGGGGTCGATGGTTACCTGAGTAGCCTTTGCGCGGGCGTTGACAACAGCCTCGAAGGTCTCTTTCTCGTGTGAAGCATAGCCTTTGACGACCTCGACGAGGTTAGGGATGAGGTCAGCACGACGCTGATAAGCCGACTGAACGTTAGCGAAGGCAGTGGTAGCTTTCTCCTGCTCTCCGACCATTGAGTTGTAAGCACTTGCAGCCCACATGACGACAACGACAACAGCTGCGATGATTCCGATAGTTGATTTACTTAATTTCATAATGTTTTATTTTTTAAAAAGTGAATAATAATCTTGTTTTTGATTGTCGCTGTGGCACAGCGACATACATAACCAAAGCGACATACATAACCAAAGCGACATACATGACCATGGCGACATACAGGAACACTGCGGCATGCAGGCTTACCAGCGTGACGTGGCACCACCACCGCCGAAGGAACCGCCTCCGAAGTGGCCGCCTCCGCCACCGCCGCTGAAGTGACCACCGCCACCGCTGAAGCCTCCAAAGCCGCCTCCGCCACCACTACTGTGTGTAGCCTCGTAGAACGGGTTGGCGAGCAGTGATGTTGCTCCAGCCATGCCAAGCCAGTGGTATTCGCGGTTTTTGCGCAGGAAGAACACACACCAGGCAATCAGTGCCAGCGTGGTGAGTCCGATGGTTCCTGCCGCATCGTCAAGGCCATCGTCGCTGCCCAGCAGGTTCGACATCTGGGGCAGTTCTTTCTTCTGCAAAGTGGAATAGATGGCCTCCGTCAGGTAGTACATGGCACTGTCGGGCATTTCGGCACGCATGGCAGGTACAACGTATTCCTGTTCCAGACGATGACACTCGGCATCCGTCAGGTCTGCTTCCAGTGCTCGTCCTGGCGAGATGTTGATGCTGTGGTCTTCGTAGCCCACAACCACCATCAGTCCCTTGTCGCCACGTCCAACGCCGTATTTGTTGCCGACCTCCTGTGCAAAGCGGAAGGGGTCGTCATTCTCGATATGGTTCACCACGATGACTACCGACTGCACGTCCAGCTCGTTGTCCAGACGCTTCAGGGTGACGTTCATCTTGTCGACGGTTTCCTGTTTCAGCACATAGTCGGGATTAGAAACATATTGCGTTGAGTCCTGCAAAAAGGGAATGGGGATGTTTTCTGCATTCCAAAGCGTCACCTCCTGATTGTTGCTGACGGCCTGAGATGCTACAGCTGTTTGCGGTTCCTCGGACGAGGGCAAGGAGGCTCCACAACACACCATCGCGCAGATAATGCCAATGATGAACATCCAGCCCCATATCTTGCGGTTCTTCGTCCATTCGGGGTTGTTCTTCTTGTATTCTTCGAATATCTCTTTCTTCTTACCCAAGTATTCTGTGGCCAGTTCTTCGTATTTCTTGGAGTACTGGTGTTTCAGTTTTGACGTCGTCAGGAGTTGCAGGCCTGACGTCTGAGAGGCCTCCATCTTATAGGAATCCTCCAGCGCATTGATGGCGTCGTTGTACTGACGGGTCAGTTCGTCGATTTTCTCAATATATTCTGCCATTGTTTTTTTTATGTTTGGGTCTTGGCGACAGAACCGCCAAGCACATTTTTATTTGTTTTCGTGCCAAAATTCCCACGAGGCAAAAGCCTGAAGAAGCAGCATTTCCAGTCCATTCTTTACTACAGCACCCTGTGCTGCTCCCTTGCGCATAAAGAGCGTCTCGTCGGGGTTGTAGATAAGGTCGTAGAGGATGGTGTGGCTGTCCATAGCCTCGTAAGGCAACAGCGGACACTCCTCCGTCTTGGGATACATGCCCAGCGGGGTGCAGTTTACGATGACGTTGTACTCCTGAACGACTTCGGGCGTGATGCGTTCGTACTGGACGGTGCCGGGACGTTCGTAACGACTGACGAAGACCGTCTCAAGTCCCAGGTTGCGCAGTCCGTAGTCGATGGCCTTCGATGCTCCTCCTGTTCCCAGGATGAGCGCCTTCTGGTGCCATTTCTTGTCGAGCATGGGTTCGATGCTCTGGGTGAATCCGATGACGTCCGAGTTGTAGCCTTTCAGTTTAACGTTCTTACCCTCGTGGATGACCCGGATGACGTTGACAGCTCCGATAGCCCGAGCCTCGGGCGATACACTGTCGAGGAACGGTATCACCTTCTCCTTATAGGGAATGGTGACGTTGAGGCCTTTCAGTTCAGGATTCTGACTGAGCACTTCGGGCAGGATGTCGATAGAAGGAATCTCGAAGTTCTCGTAGACAGCGTCGATGCCTTCATCATGAAACCTCTGGTTGAAGTAGTTGATGGAGAACGAGTGTCCCAGTGGATAACCGATGAGTCCGTACTTGTCCATAGTGGTTGGGGTGTTAGGTTGAAACTATTTTGTTGCGAAATACATTGTGCAGATGCCAAAGGTGAGTCGTTGGAACGAGGCTTCGGCAAAGCCTGCCTTTAAGAGGATATCGACCATGCGCTCGCCTTGCGGGAAAGCCTCGATGGTCTTGGTCAGATACGAGTAGGCGCTGCTGTCGCGCGAAATCAGCCGTCCGTAGACAGGCAACACCGTATGAGCGTAGACGTGGAACAGCTGGCGCATGGGGAACGAGACGGGAGTGGTCAGTTCGACGATGCTCAAGTGGCCGCCCTTGCGGAGCACGCGGCACATCTCCTGCAGTCCCTTGTCGAGGTCGGCGAAATTGCGGATGCCGAAAGCAGCAGTGACAGCGTCGAACGATGCGTCAGGGTAGGAGAGGCTGGTGCAGTCCTCGCGTTCGAAAGCGATGCGCTCAGTGAGTCCCATTTGTCTGACTTTCTGCCGCCCGACGTCCATCATGCCTTCGCTGATGTCGACGCCTGTGACATGTACGCCGTCCAGCATCTGACAGGCCTGTATGGCAAAGTCGCCTGTGCCTGTTGCCACGTCAAGGAGGGTCTTGGGGGCGAAAGGCATCAACTGCTTGATGGCCTTTCTCCGCCATCCCTTGTCGATGTTCCAGGAGAGGCGATGGTTCAGCGTGTCGTAGGTGGGGGCGATGTTGTCGAACATCTGCTCCACCTGCTGGGCTTTAGTTCCCTGGGTGTAGGGGGTTATCGTCTCTTGCTGGTACATATTCTTTTGTGATTGTTGCTATGGCATAGCAACATACTTGACTATTTGCTTGACTATTTGCGGGTTTTGAGGTAGCCGCTGACGTTCTGCTCGATGCGGGCGGCAATATCCTCCGTCGCGTCGGCCTTCTCGAAACGCTCACCGATGATGTGTTCGTAGAGCTCGATGTAACGTTCACTGACGCTCTCGGCATACTCGTCGGTAATCTCGGGCATCACCTGTCCGGGCTCGTTCATGAAGTTGTGCTCGATGAGCCACTGGCGCACGAACTCCTTCGACAGCTGGCGCTGGGGCTTGCCTTCGGCCAGGTTGCGCTCGTAACCTTCGGCATAGAAGTAGCGTGAAGAGTCGGGGGTGTGGATCTCATCAATGAGGTACACCTTGCCGTCGCGCTTGCCGAACTCGTACTTCGTGTCGACGAGAATGAGGCCCTGCTTCTCGGCAATCTGCTGACCACGGGCGAAGAGACGGCGTGTGTAATCCTCCATCACCTTGTAGTCTTCCTCGCTGACGATGCCTTGTGCGATGATTTCCTCGCGCGAGATGTTCAGGTCGTGACCTTCGTCGGCCTTCGTGGTCGGAGTGATGATGGGCTCTGGGAAACGCTCGTTTTCCTTCATGCCGTCAGGCAACTTCACACCGCAGAGCTCGCGGCAGCCGTTCTTATACTCGCGCCAGGCTGAACCGGTGAGAATGCTGCGGATAATCATCTCCACACGGAAACCCTCACACTTCAGACCTACGGTCACCATGGGGTCGGGGGTAGCCAGTTTCCAGTTGGGGCAAATGTCGCTGGTGGCATCCAGGAACTTCGCTGCTATCTGGTTCAGTACCTGCCCTTTGAAGGGAATGCCTTTCGGCAGGATGACGTCGAATGCCGAGATGCGGTCGGTAGCCACCATTACCATCAGGTCGTCGTTGATGTTGTACACGTCGCGCACCTTTCCGTGGTACACGCTTTTCTGTCCTTCAAAATTGAAGTCAGTTCTTGTTAATGCTTTCATCTTTTATTATATTATTTGACTATTTACTATTTGACTATTTGACGATTTCGCTGTTTGTTTCCTTGTCATAGCGCTCGTAAGCGTTGACGATGCGGGTCACCAGCTTGTGGCGGACGATGTCCTTGCGGTTCAGTTCGACAATGCCGATACCCTCGACACCGTTCAGAATATGTAACGCCTCCACCAGTCCGCTCTTCTGCGATTTCGGCAGGTCTATCTGCGTCATGTCACCCGTGATGATCATCTTCGTGTTCCACCCCATGCGGGTCAGGAACATCCGGATTTGCTGAGGCGTCGTGTTCTGTGCTTCGTCCAGAATGACGACGGCATCACTCAGCGTGCGCCCGCGCATAAACGCCAACGGGGCTATCTGGATGACGTGCTTCTCCATCATGTCCTGTAGCTTCACCTGTGGCAGCATGTCCTCCAGCGCGTCGTACAGCGGCTGCAGGTAAGGATCTATCTTGTCCTTCATGTCGCCAGGCAGGAATCCCAGTTTCTCACCAGCCTCTACGGCCGGTCGCGACAGGATGATTTTCTTCGCCGTCTTCTCCTTCAAGGCCTTTACGGCTAAGGCTATCGACAGGTACGTCTTGCCGGTTCCTGCAGGACCCACGGCGAATACCATGTCGTTTTCCGCATAAGCGTCAATCAGCTTCTGCTGGTTCTCCGAGCGGGCCTTGATAGCTCGTCCTGACATCGAATAGACCACCACGCCGTCGGCTACTTCATCCTTCGTGCGGTGTCCCTTGACGATGTCCAGGATGTCTTCCTCGCGGAGGGTGTTAAACCGTACAATATGCTGGCGCAGCTTCTCGGATGCTTCCTCGAAGGAGGCCATCTGTTCCTCGTCGCCAAGGATGCGGATGACGTTGTCGCGCGCCACAATGCGCAGCTTGGGATACAGGGCTCGCAGCATCTGCAGGTGCTGGTTGCCAATGCCGTAGAACACTACGGGGTCGATGTCTTCTAATACAATATGCTTCTCTATCATATATATATAATACGGCGCAAAGGTACAAATTATTATCGACTTGTGCAAATGTTTGCCTGTTTTTTTGGTGTTTTCGTATTTTTGTCGTACCTTTGTCGCTGTTATGAGGTACAATACGAATGCTCAGGGAGAATGGGACCATCTGACAGTCCAGCAGGAACAGCCGCTTCTCGAATTCCTGCTTGCGAACGTGAAACAGAGCCGCACCAAGATCAAACAGACACTGCAGGGTCAGGGTATCAAGGTGAACGGCAAGACGGTAACGCAGTTCGACTATCCGCTGCTGCCTGGCATGAAGGTTGCGGTTAGCAAGACCAAGCGCAACCAGCAACCCTTCCGCTCGCGCTACGTGAAGATAGTGTACGAAGACCGCTGGCTCATTGTGGTAGAGAAGGCCGTAGGCATCCTGTCGATGGCGGCAGGTCACTCGTCGCTGAACGTGAAGTCGGTGTTGGATGATTACTTCAAGAAGTCGCATCAGAACTGCACGGCCCATGTGGTGCATCGGTTGGACCGCGACACCAGCGGACTGATGGTCTATGCGAAGGATATGGATACGGAGCAGCTGATGGAGCACAACTGGCACCAGATGGTCTATGACCGCCGCTATGTCGCCGTGCTGTCGGGTGAGATGGAGCAGGACGAGGGCACTATCGAGAACTGGCTGAAGGACAACAAAGCCTACATTACCTATTCGTCACCCGTTGACAATGGAGGCAAGTATGCCATTACCCACTTCTATGTCATGGATCGAACGACGGAGCATTCGCTGGTGGAATTCAAGCTGGAGACAGGTCGCAAGAACCAGATTCGCGTGCATGCTGCCGACATGGGACATCCCGTGTGTGGCGATACGAAATACGGCAATGGCGACGACCCGTTGCACCGCCTCTGCTTGCATGCCTGGCTGTTGTGTTTCTACCACCCTGTGACGCGTCAGCCCCTGGAGTTCGAGACTCCTGTGCCGTCTCAGTTTAAGAGAGTGATAGAAGAAGATAGGAAGAGATAAAAAAGAGATAGAAGAATGGAAAATAATATTGGCTATTACCTTGCGCTTCTTGCGCTGATTATCATTGGTTTTATCGTGGTGAAGAAAGTCGCCTCGTGCATGATAAAGTCCGTCGTGACCATCGTACTCATAGCAGCGGCTGTTGCTATCTATTGGTTCTATTTGAAGTAGATAATTGCAGTTGTAGCCTATAGCAACAGCACCCCAACGCTGACGCAGAGCCCGTAGATAAAGATGTTGCGGGCTGTCTCGCCTAAGCATTCGTTCAGTTGGCGTCCGTAGTTCATACGGCGCATCTTCAGCCATGTGAATGTGTGAAACAGCAGGTAGAGCAGGGGGAGTATGAAGGCCAGCACATGGCCGTTCATCCAGAATACCAGCCCTATCAGGCAGGCCATACAACCCAATGCCAAATAGAGCCACTCCGTAGCATCGGCACCAATCAGCACCACCAGCGTGCGTTTACCGTCAGCCTGGTCGTTATAGCGGTCGCGATAGTTGTTGACGATGAGCAGTCCGTCTATGACCAGTCCGCAAGCCACGGAAGCGAGGAATACCTGCCACGTGACGGTATGCAGCTGGACGTAATAAGTGCAACAGACAGGCACGATGCCGAAGAACACCAGTACCAGCACGTCGCCCAGTCCCAGATAGGATAGGTGTGTGGTGTAGAGAAAGCAGAACACGACACACAGCAGTCCAACGGCAACCATCTCCAATCCTCCATACCACACTAACGGTAGTCCGACAAGACACGCAAGTACGGTGGTCGAGGCGATGGCTTGTTTCATGGCCTCGACGCTTACCCAGCCTTGTGTGCAGGCTCGCAGAGGCCCCAGACGCGTGGCGGCATCGTCGTTGCCACGGGCATAGTCGAAGAAGTCGTTGACGAAATTGGCGTCAATCTGCATGATGAATGAAAACAGCAGACACAACACTGCTGCCACCCAGCTGAATACATCGTCGCCATATTCGCGACAGTCGACAAAGGCCAGCGACAGGCCAATCATGACAGGAACGGCAGCACCGGTCAGTGTCTTTGGACGGGCAGCTAACAGCCAGGCCTTCAGGGAGTTTTGACGGACGTTATCTTCTTTCATCTTCAAACAGCTTATCAAAAACCTTTCTCATTTCCTTCGGTTCGGTAATCAGTTTGCGCAGTTCGTTCAACTTACGTTCGTTTTCCGAACCTTGAATCCACAGACGGATATAACCATTAACGGAGTATTTCTCATCCATGTGTTGCATGAAACGCCGCCAGTGGCCTTCCGTATCGAGTTCCGGATAGTTGGCCAACCCATATTGGATGGTGCGTCGGATGACCGTCTCGGGGTTGATGTCGCGATCAGCCTCGGCAACGATTTTCCCATAAATGCTGCGTGGAGCCCTCGATGCAGAGGCGCGGTGGTCCTCAACGGCTTCCTTCATCATCTGCAACTGGTCTGTGGAGAACCAGCGTTTGAGGCGTGCATCGGCAATCAGAATCTTACCACTCGTCAGGTGGTGGATGGCGCGAGGCCCGGAAAGTCCCAAGTCGTGGTAGGCAGCAATGGTGTAGACCATGTTGAGGTCAGCTCCCGTTTTGCGAGCCAGATCCAGCGAACGACGGATGACGCGCGTGACGTGCTCCATGTTGTGAGCCTTGTCAAAGTCGGCATATTGGGGAAGAATCTTAGTTTCCACAAATTCCACCAAGTCGAGTGAAGGATTCTGCGTCATCATAACTATCATCTAACTAATTCAAGAACGTCCACGACACGCCCAAACGGAAAGTACTATTGTTCATGGGGTAATGGGGGGTCAGGAACTGCATCTTCGTACCTGAGCCTGAGTTGATGTGACTCATGGCAACGAAGAAACGGGCACGCTTCAGCTTAAAGTTGACATAGATATCGACAAACGGATAACCACCCAGTTCCACGCGGCTGTCGGCATTCTGCTGGATGGCAAACTGACCAATCTGTGGCAGATAGTCGGGAGCGTCGTACTTGGTGAAATAGGTGACACATCCACCCAGTTCTACATGGAGCACACGGGCTATCATGAACTTCAAGTATAGGTTCGAGAAGATGTTCAATGCAGGCAGAGGCAGCACATCCTTGTTGCTGGAATTCTGATAGGTGACGACGTTCTCCCAGTTCAAAGGCCCTAAGCGGAAGTTCTGCATCAACTGGGCCGTCAGCACGTTGATATTGCCAGTCTCCTGATAGACGCTGCCCGTCAGTCCGTTCCTGTTCATGTCGCTGTCGAGGCTGTAGCTCATGCCGAAATAGATGTAGTTCTGTATCTCGTCGATAGCTACACGCAGGCGGGTGTCAGTCTTCTGATAGCTGAAATTTCCCTCAATATGGGTGCGGGTCTCTTTGTTCAGTTCCTTGTCCCACCATAGGTGTTTCGAATGGTAGTTCTCCAGGAAGAAGTGTGGCACGAGGCGGTGGAAATAGGCGTTAGCCGCCAGTGTCACCGTGTCGCCAAACAGGCGGAAGTTCAGGTCGGTATTGAAGTCGAGCGCCAGTCCGCCGGCATTCATGCCAGTCAGGCCTACCTCGGCACTCACGTCGAAATGGAATGTGTCGCCTTCGCGACGTGACAGCTGACCGCCGACATTCAGGGCGTGGTTCGTCCATTTGTTCATTGCGTAACCTGTGGAGTCGCTATTCAGAACAGGCATCTTGCAACTCTCCATCTCGAAAGACACAAACCCCTTCAAACCAGCCTTCATGTACTTGTTGAACCCTTCGAGCAATGCCAGTGCAAGGGTGTTCTTTACATAGAAATATTTCGTCTTGTCGTAGATGGAGTCACCACGATAGGCGTTCTCGTCATTCATGTCGTAGTATGTGTTGGCATAGTAGTCCTCGGGTGACTGATAGGCCTGATAGATGCGGTCGTGGTTGTCAAGCTCCAGCGTGTGGATGAAGCTTGTCACAGGCACGAACTCCTTCTTCATGTTCTCGTCATTTTCCTCCTCTTTCTTGGATTGGGCTAACAAGCTGTCCATCTTTTCGTCCGTATCCACTTTGACTCGTGTCGAGTCGGTGGACCAAGCTATTTTTGCCGCATTAGGCAAGTCACCCATAATCTTTGCATCATCAGGACGTCCTTGGGGTTGTTCGTCAGCAGTCTTGTCATCCTTATTTTTGTCTTGCTTCTTATCTTCACGTTCTTCCTTTTCCTTGGCGGACTTCTCTGCAAACTCACGGGCCTTGATTTCATCTTCCGTCATGGGAACCTTCTTATAGAATCCGATGTTATAGCGGTGCGTGAAGAAAATGTGCTGGGAATTGTTGCGATTCCAGTTCTGAGACAATACGGTGGGGATTTCCTCCTCTGTATATTGTTCCTGCTGGGCTTCGGGGTGGGTGATATATTCGTCGTTGATGATACCTCCGTTTTCATTGGCCTTGCGGTGATAAAGTGAAGCGAGGAAGTGCATCTGATATTTGTCACCTGTGTAATAGGTGTACAGCGTGGAACGGAAGTGGGCCGTACTCTGATTCGCATAATACCCCATGCCGTAGTGGTAGTCGAGGTCAAAGCCAAGACCGAGGTTCTTGTTGACATTGACGCCGAATATCGCTTCGATATGGTCTTCGCCCTTCTGCTTGTCACCACAGTTGTCGTAGGTGATGTTGGTATAGGGTGACAACGTGTTCATGAACTGAAACTGGTCGGGGGCCTTGGTGGTATAACTGTAGGGGTCGGTAAAATAGAAGGTGCTTATGTCAGGCCGGTCAGTGAAGATACGGTTCTGACGGGCAGTATAGTTGTTGCCTATCGTGTTGTATTCGCCATAGATGCCTGTGTTGTAGATGGTGTTTTGGAACAGATGGTGCAGTGTATCGGGTGTGACAGGAATCCTGTCACCAAACCTGCGGTCTAACCTCCATGAATGAACCCCATATGGCACCTCTTTGTTTTTTGATGTCGTGTCGTTGCTGTTGGGATTGAAGTTGCTGTTGAGGCCGTATTCATCGCGCTGGGTGATATTTCCGTTCTCATCCATCTGATTATACGTTTGAGCCTGCACGAGGATTGTCGTGCAGACCAGCAGCAAGAGCAGTGAGTGTATTTTTTTCATACTTTAAACATGCGCAGAGAGGCCTCGGCAAATTTCACGACCATAGCGATGAGGATGATGTAGATGCCTGTCTCTTTATGGTGCGTGAAGTAGAAGACGAGTCCTACGATGGCTCCCAACATGAAGATGATGTTCAGCCAGTTGCGTATTACTGTAGTGTTCATTTCAGTAGTGATTCGAATTTATTGAAAATGAAGTCCTTACGATCGATGGTCTTACGACGGAACTTGCCTGAGACAGGATAAAGTCTCGTGTTCTTCTTGTTGACCGCTTCATCATCGGTAATCCATTCCTCGGCCTTATAGCGTTGAGGCTTGCGATACTCGTCATAGAGATAGTGGATGTGGGTCATGCAAACTTCAGCCTTGCCGTTTTTACACTTCACCTCAAGTACATAATACAAGCGGGTGCGGTCTAGCATGAGGGCAGCTTTTCTGAACACCAGCCATTCCTCAAAACTGGCTCCGATGGTGTGCTCCTTAGTGTCCTCAATAACTAAATGACTGTTAATCTGGTAAGAAGCCTTAGTCATCTTCTCAATGTAGTCGCGCAGAATGGTGTAAATCTGTGCGGCACTCTTGCCAGGGGCCTCAATGGTCTTGCTGAACACCACCTTGCCATCGACTAAGGGAACAGCCCCACGGAGGTATTTCTCGTCAGGATTGACTTTTTCAGGCTGAACAGCCTCCTGTTGTTCTTCTTCAGCTATTTCCCAATTGTTGTCTTGTGCCCACATACTGACAGGTATTGCTGCCAGCAACATTATCAGAAACTTTTTCATTTTTTTGTCGTTTTTGTTTATTTTCGTGCAAAAGTACGAATAATAATTGGCAATCAGGCAGAAGGAAGGCTGTTTTTAAACTTTCAGCCTCGATTTTTAAATTTATTTAAGTTCCCGTTCACTGAAAACTATTTAAGTTCCAGTTCTTTTTGCAGTCTGATAATCTCATCGCGATACTGTGCTGCCTGTAGGAAATCGAGTCTCTTGGCGGCATCCTTCATCAGTCGGGTGGTCTCGGCAATGCTCTTTTCCAATTGTTGGCGGGTCATGCGCTCGATAATCGGATCGGCAGCAAAGGCTGCCTGAGTGGCCTGAGTGCCAAAGGATGCACGCTGCAGTTCCTTGGCGTCGCTAGAGTCTCCTGTGGTCAACGAAATATTTAGCGCCTTCTTGATTTGCGTTGGCGTGATGCCGTGTTCCTCGTTGTATTTCAGCTGTTTAGTACGTCTGCGAAGCGTTTCGTCGATGGTGAGCTGCATGGAGGCTGTGATGGTGTCGGCATACATGATGACTTTGCCGTTGACGTTTCGTGCGGCACGTCCTACCGTCTGCGTCAGGCTACGATGGCT
Source organism: Prevotella sp. (assembly GCA_017447515.1). Classification (GTDB taxonomy): domain Bacteria; phylum Bacteroidota; class Bacteroidia; order Bacteroidales; family Bacteroidaceae; genus Prevotella. The sequence goes on from JAFSNG010000010.1 coordinate 13,599, forward strand.
TCGCAGAAATCCTTCTTTGTCGGCATCGAGAATAGCCACCAGCGACACTTCAGGCAGGTCAAGACCTTCACGCAGCAGGTTCACACCCACCAGCACGTCGTAAGTGCCGTTGCGCAGATTCTCCAATATCTTCACACGATCCAGTGTCGTCACTTCGCTGTGGATGTAGGCTGTCTGCACACCGTGGTTCAATAGGTATTCTGACAGTTCCTCAGCCATGCGCTTGGTCAGTGTCGTCACCAATGTACGTTCCTGGCGGCTGATGCGCTGCTGGATTTCCTCCATGAGGTCGTCTATCTGATTCTCCGTAGGACGTACCTCAATCTCTGGATCTAACAGACCAGTGGGGCGGATAAGCTGTTCGACGACAACACCCTCAGCCTCGTTGAGCTCGTAATCGGCAGGGGTGGCCGAGACATAGATAACCTGATGGGTCAGTTGTTTGAACTCGTCGAAGGTCAGCGGACGGTTGTCGAAGGCCGCAGGCAGACGGAATCCATATTCCACAAGGTTGGTCTTGCGAGCCCGGTCGCCACCGTACATACCACCAATCTGGGGTACAGAGACGTGGCTCTCGTCGATAACCATCAGGAAATCGTCTGGGAAGAAGTCGAGCAAGCAATAGGGACGCTCGCCAGCCTCACGACCGTCGAAATAGCGCGAGTAGTTCTCAATGCCTGAACAGTGGCCCAACTCCTTGATCATCTCCATGTCGTATTCCACACGTTCCTTGATGCGCTGGGCTTTGGTGGGGTCACCCAGTTCTTCAAAGAAGGCAATCTGTTTTACCAGGTCGTCCTGTATATGCCGGATGGCGATGTTGGTCTGTTCTTCTGTTGTCATAAAGAGGTTGGCAGGGTAGAGTTTGTATTCGTCGAAAGAGGCTGCTCGTAACATGGTGTAGGCGTCCAGCTCCTCGATGGCATCTATCTCGTCGTCCCAGAATGTCACCCTCAGAATGGCCTCGCTATAGGGGATGGCAATGTCAACGGTATCGCCCTTTACGCGGAAGTTGCCACGTTTCAGTTCTATGTCGTTGCGAACGTATAGGGCGGCAACTAATTTTCTTAACAAAACGTTGCGGTCGATGATTTGTCCTCGGTGAATCTCAATGATATTCTCATTCAATGCCACAGGACTTCCCATACCGTAAATGCATGAAATGGAAGATACAACGATAACGTCCTTTCTTCCTGACATCAAATTGCTTACGGCACGAAGTCGAAGGCGGTCAATCTCCTCATTGATGGACAAGTCCTTTTCGATATAGGTATCTGTCGTGGGCAGATAGGCTTCTGGCTGATAGTAGTCATAATAGCTGACATAATATTCTACTGCATTGTCAGGGAAGAACCCCTTCATTTCCTCGTACAACTGAGCGGCCAGCGTCTTGTTGTGACTCAAGATGAGGGTAGGCTTGCCTGCGTTGGCAATGACGTTGGCAATGGTAAATGTCTTACCAGAACCCGTGACGCCCAGCAGTACCTGCGCCTGATCACCACGTTCCAAGCCGTCTGTCAATTGACGAATAGCTTCGGGCTGGTCACCCGTTGGCTTGTATTTTGATGTTAAATGAAAGTCCATAATGGCGCAAAATTACGAAATATTTCCTAATAAACAGCCTAAATCCCTAATTTTTATCAAAAAACCTTTGGTTTTCGCGGGAAAATGCGTAATTTTGCACGTCAAAATCGAAAGAGATGAACAAAAACAGCATCATAGCACTCTGTATGGCAGCCCTCCTGACGGGTTGTGCTTCGGAGTTTTCCAGTGTCTACAAGTCGTCAGACAAGGAATATAAATATGAATATGCGAAGCAATGCTTTGCCCAGGGAAAATTTTCCAATGCGGTAACGCTGCTCTCCGAACTGGTGACTATGCAGAAGGGTAGGCAGAACGCTCAGGAAAGCCTCTATATGCTGGCTATGGCTCAGTACTGTAACAGGGATTACGAGTCTGCCAGCGCCACCTTTAAGAAATATTTCCAAAGCTATCCGAAGGGCGATTTTGCCGAACAGGCGTCGTTCTACGTGGGCCAATCGCTTTACGAGAGCATGCCTGACCCCCGTCTGGACCAGTCGGCAACGATAGGAGCTATCAATGCCTATCAGAATTTCATTGACTATTTCCCTGATTCTCATCTGCGTGAACAGGCTGAGAAGAAGCTCTTTATCCTTCAGGACAATCTTGTGATGAAGGAGTATCTGTCCGCTGAGCTCTATTACAATTTGGGAGGCTATTTCGGCAATATCAATTCCAATACGGAGTCCAACTACGAGTCGTGCATCATTACGGCCCAGAACGCATTGAAGACTTATCCTTATACGTCCTTACGCGAAAAGTTCTCGTTGCTCATCATGAAGAGCAAGTTTGAGTTGGCTCAGAACAGTTCTGAGGAGAAACGCCTGGATCGCTATCGTGATGCAGAAGACGAGTGCTACGGATTCCTCAACGAATTCCCTGATTCGGAAGAGTGTAAGACGGCAGAGAAGTTTATTGCCAAATGCAAGAAGATAACAAAAGATTGAAAAATTAGAAAGTTAATTATAGAATATGGATTACAAGAAATCAAAAGCACCGGTTAATACCGTGACCCGTAACATCATGGATCTTTGCGAGGATACTGGCAATATCTATGAGAGTGTGGCAATCATTGCCAAGCGCGCCAACCAGATTAGCGTACAGATTAAGGAAGACCTCAGCAAAAAGCTGGCTGAGTTTGCTTCGTATAACGACTCGCTGGAGGAGGTATTTGAGAATCGTGAACAGATAGAGATTTCACGCTATTACGAGAAGCTCCCCAAGCCCTCATTGCTGGCTACGCAAGAGTTTGTCGAGGGTAAGATCTACTGGCGCGACCCCGCCCGTGATTCTCAGCAGTCAGCAAATTCTGAAGGAGAGCGCCTGTCATGATACAGCGTATACAAACACTGTATCTGTTGGTAGCAGTCATTCTGGGGATGGTATTCTTCCTGGCGTGGCCGTTGTTCATTGTCCAGATACTTGCATCGGCCATCAGCCTGTATACCATCTTCCTGTACAAGCGTCGTAAGGTTCAGGCAAACCTTTGCCTGTGCAGCATATTTGTATGTCTGGTATGGTATATTGTGCTGGCAGTACTCATCCATCAGGGGAAACTCTCTGAACAACTGCCTCTGACAGCTGCATTGCCTTTGGTTGCAGCCATTCTTTGCTTTATGGCTCGCAGGGCGATACTTGCCGACGAGAAGCTGGTTCGTGCTGCCGACAGAATACGTTGAACGACTGAAGTATAAGTGGAGTGGGGAAGACGGCCATTTCTTTAACCTGCTGCCTGCTGATGGCGCTCAGTGTTGGGGCACAAAAGAAGGAGATTAGTCAGGCGCGGACATATATCAAAAGTGGCAAGGATAAGGATCTTGCTTCAGCAGAAAAGCTGATGACGGATTTGCTGGCGAAGGACTCTGCCAACAGGCAGAATCCCAAGGTTTATGATACCTGGTATGAGGCCGTCATGAAGCAGTATGAGTCTGCCAACGAGAAGCTTTATCTGAAGCAAAAGTACGATACGGTACAGTTCTTTGGCCATATCCGCAAACTCTACCAGATAGCCGAGACGCTCGACACCTTGGATGTCCGCCCGGATAAGAAGGGACGCATTCGTCCTGAATATCGCACGACTCACGCCCGCCAACTGGACCTCCTGCGTCGTAACCTGTATTACGGAGGAACCTTTCAGGTGCGCAAGACGCAGTATGCTGACGCCTTTTCTTTCTTTTCCACCTATCTGGATGCCGACCGACAGCCGCTCTTTCAAGGCTATGATTATCTGAAGAACGACACGCTGATGACGCAGGCTGCCTATTGGGCAACATTCTGTGGCTATAAACTGCGTCAGCCCGACGAGACGTTGCGCTATCATGCGTTGGCTTTGCGTGATACTGCCAAACGTGAATTCACGTTGCAATATGTCTGTGAGGCCTATCTTCAGCAGGCAAATGATTCTGGCCTGGTGGCTACGCTGACGCAGGGGTTCGACGAATATCCGGAGCATCCTTATTTCTTCCCGCGACTGGCTGACTATTATACGGCTAAGGGACAATACGACGACGTGCTGAAACTGACGGAGCAGGGACTGAAGACGAATGCCGACAACCAGCTTTTCCTGTTGGCACAGTCTGTAGCTCAGCTGAATGCCGGCTACTACGACGAATGCCTGAAAACCAGTGAGCGACTCATTGCCCTCAACGACACCATGCCGGAGGCTTATTATAATGTCGCTACGGTTCATCTGAACAGGGCTTTGGAACTTGAACATGAAAACGAGCCACGTAAGAATCATGCCCAACTCGTCAAACTTTATCAGGATGCACGACCCTATATGGAAGCTTATCGGAAACTGGCTCCCGACGACAAAAAACGATGGGCTCCGGCACTGTATCGCATCTACCTGAATTTGAACATGGGGAAGCGTTTTGACGAGATTGACAGGGTGCTGAAGACGCTGAATATTTAAAAAAAGCAAAAAAAAACGCCAAGAGATACTGATTTTGAAAAAGAATCAGTATCTTTGCATATTATACAACAATCTAAAACAAATTAGTGTATTATTATGGAAAATAACGCTCAGTTAATTGCTCAGTGCGAGGCACAGGCAAAAGTATGGCTCTCTCCGGCCTTTGACGAGGAGACACGTAAGGAAGTACAGGCTATGTTGGACAACCCCGACAAGTCGGATCTCATTGACGCCTTCTATCAGAACCTTGAGTTCGGTACAGGTGGTCTGCGCGGCATCATGGGTGCTGGTACCAACCGTATGAACAAGTACATCGTAGGTATGGCTACGCAGGGCTTTGCCAACTACATCAACAAGGCATTCCCTGGCAAGCAGAGTGCTGTTGTCGTGGGTCACGACTGCCGTAACAACGGACGTATGTTCGCTGAGACTGTTGCTGATATCTTCTCGGCTAACGGCATCAAGGTGTATCTGTTCGAGAGCCTCCGTCCTACACCAGAGATTTCGTTCGCCATCCGTCAGCTCGGCTGTCAGGCTGGTGTTAATGTCACCGCTTCTCACAACCCACGTGAGTACAACGGTTACAAGGCTTACTGGGACGATGGCGCTCAGGTGCTGGCTCCCCACGACAAGGGCATCATCGACGAGGTGAATAAGGTAACTATCGATCAGGTGAAGTTCGAGGGCAATAAGGACCTCATCGACATCATTGGCGGTGAGATGGACTGGGACTACATCCAGGCAGTCAAGGAAGCTATGGTTGACCAGGACGTCATCCTGCGCCAGAAGGACCTCAACATCGTTTACTCTCCCATGCACGGAACGGGCCGTGTCATCATTCCTATGGCTCTGCGCTCTTGGGGCTTCCAGAACATCCACGTGGTTCCTGAGCAGATGGTTATCGACGGTAACTTCCCAACAGTAGTAAGTCCTAATCCTGAGAACGCCGAGGCTATGACACTGGGTATGAAGCTGGGTACACGCCTGAATGCCGACTTGGTAATCGCCAGTGACCCTGATGCCGACCGACTGGCTATCGTATGCCGCAACGCTAAGGGCGAGTGGGAGATACTGAATGGAAACCAGACATGTATGATGTTCTCGTGGTACATCATCGCCAACAAGAAGAAGCTCGGCCAGCTGAAGGGCAACGAGTTCTTGGTAAAGACCATCGTTACCACCGAGGTCATTGCCGAGATTGCCAAGAAGAACAATGTGGAGTATATGGACTGCTACACGGGCTTCAAATGGATTGCCAACGAGATTCGTGTCAACGAGGGCAAGAAGAAGTATATCGGCGGTGGTGAGGAGTCGTTCGGTTTCCTGCCTTACGACAAGGTTCGCGATAAGGACTCCCCCGCATCTATCTGTCTGATCTGTGAGATAGCAGCATGGGCTCGCGACAACGGTATGACGCTCTACGACCTGCTGATGAACATCTACAAGGAGTACGGTTTCTCGAAGGAGGTTACCATCAATGTGGTACGTCCAGGCAAGAGCGGTGCTGACGAGATTAAGCAGATGATGACCGACTTCCGCTCTAATCCTCCGAAGGATCTGGGTGGCTCGAAGATTGTGCTGGCTAAGGACTTCAAGAGCCTCGAGGCCAAGAAGGCTGATGGTAGTGTCGAGAAACTCGACATGCCCGACACTTCTAACGTGCTGCAGTGGTTCTGCGAGGACGGTACGAAGGTTTCTGTACGTCCTTCTGGTACCGAGCCGAAGATTAAGTTCTACACGGAGGTCAAGGATGCCAGCTTCAAGGGTGCTGCCGACTACGAGCGTTGCATCAAGGCTGCTGAGCAGAAGATTGAGGCTATCAAGAAGAGCCTGAACCTCTAAACGAGAGCGACAAAAAAAAGAGTGGACTGATTGATTCGTCAGTCCACTTTTTTAGTGTCATAGTAAAGGCCCTCCAGTGTCATACTAAAGGGCCTCTAGTGTTATACTATTACTTGTTCACCTGGAACTTGGTGTCACCATCCTTGAAGAAAGCGTTGATCTGCTTGGCAGCTGCGATACCGGCGTTGATGTTGGCCTCGGCTGTCTGAGCACCCATTTTCTTGGGGGTAGAGAAGTAGCGACCCTCGAACTTGGCGAACTCGTCGTTTGCGTCAGGCATGATGTCGGTAACGAACTTCAGGTCCTCACGCTCCTGCATCAGCTTAATGAGCTCGGGCTCGTTGATGACCTCCTTACGGGCTGTGTTCACCAGCACGCCACCCTTCTTCAGCTTACCAACCAAAGCGGCATTGATGCTCTGCTTGGTCTCAGGAGTAGCAGGGATGTGGAGTGACACAACGTCGCTGGTCTCGAACAGGGCGTCCTGATTGGCAAC
>JAFSNG010000068.1 GCA_017447515.1 Prevotella sp.
CTAATTTTACGTTTAACTTTCAGTCTGCAAAATTAGTCAATGTCGAGCATCCAATATCTACGCAAATCTATTCAAATTTCGGCAACTCAAACATCAAGTGGTTCGATCTCTCAAACTTGCTGAATTTCAGCGATTTTTATGTCTGAAAGTAACCTATTTGCCGCGATTTTCACAATCTCAGGATTTGGTTACGAATTAGAGACCTAAAGTTCTCCTTCATCCTGTATTTCAGATGTAGCCATCTGCTTTTGTCCATCCTCAGACATTCCTCAAATCCCCTGATTTGCAACGATTTTTCCGCTTTTCTCCTCTTTTGTTACCCAACCACCGCTTTTCCGACACTAAACCGTGAGTTTAGTGGCGGTAAAAGTTTATAAAGGGCTGGCTTTGTTTTGCATAGGTTAAATGGTTAATGTATCTTAATAATCAATTATTTCAAGAAAATAATTCCATAAATATTTGTATAATTGGAATATTTTTCGTAACTTTGCAATTGTAAAAGAGATTACAATTGCGACCATCGGCTGCGGCTCGGAAAAGCCTGAGCAAGCTCAATTTTCACTCGCCTTGCACGATGGTTGTACACAGCGGAAAATGGTGGCCCGCACGAGAAAGTTCACCTTAATAATTTAACACCAAAAAAGTATGGCAGTTAGAGAAATTGCAATGGTTGTAAACCTTCGCCAGAACAAGAACGCGACGGCAACCAATTTTGGAAAGTGGTACCCTGAGGTCGACGAGAAGAAGCCTCTGGATCTGAAGGGTTTCTGCGCCCACATGACGAAGCACGGCAAGCTGGCTGATTATCAGATGGTTGAGCTGGTGGTGAAGCAGGTGGTGGAGTGTTTGAAGGAGCTGGTGCTCCAGGGTCAGCCCGTCAAGCTGGAGGGCTTGGGAACGTTCGGCCCCTCGATTGAGGGCAAGAAGAACGGCGCAGCCTCGGTGAAGGCGGCTATGGAGATGGGCTTGGACGAGCTCATCGAAGGTGTTCACATGAACTTCACGCCTGAGAACACCAAAGGCGAGAAGCTGACCTCAAGAGCGCTGAAGGCCGAGTGTGTGTTCGACGCCGGTTATGTGGTGGAGAGCGTGAAGCGTATGGTGGATGGTAAGGAGAAGCGTTTCCAGAACAAGACTCCTATCTCGTTCATCCTCGCCCCCGAGGGAAGCAACACCAGCGGTGGTGGTAGTAACACCGGAGGTGACAACACTGGAGGTGGTTCGAACACTGGTGACAACACTGGCGACAACGGTGGCGGTAACAACAGCGGCGGCACGACCGACCCTGACTACGGCGACATCGGCGACGGCAATTGATGTCTGATGGATGATGTCTGAAGTCTGACGGAAGACGGTCAAAAAAAAGTGGGCTGACGAAGGGTCAGTCCACTTTTTTCTTCTTTCCCGAAAATTTGGTTTGTTGGATGATTTGTCGTAACTTTTCGCTTTGCGAGAAGTTAGTTTCGCTCGAAAATGAAAAGAAAAATGAATTTTCCTTTTGCATTTTGCTCGCTTATTCGTAACTTTGTCGTCGAAATGATGAAAAAGGTAATTGTAGCGATAGATTCGTTCAAGGGTTGTCTGATGTCGGCTGAGGCTAATCAGGCAGCATGTGAGGGGATTCTCTCGAAGATGCCTGAAGCACAGGTGGTGCAGGTACCTGTGAGTGATGGCGGCGAGGGCTTTATGGAAGCTTTTCAGGCAGCGATGGGCGGCGAGATAGTGGAGGTCAACGTGAAAGACCCGCTGATGCGTCCTATCGTGGCGCAGTATCTGATGCAGGGCGAAACGGCGGTGATAGAGATCGCCAAGGCCAGCGGACTGACGCTACTCTCGCCAGAAGAGCGTAATCCGATGGTGGCCACGAGTTACGGCACGGGCCAGTTGGTGGTGGATGCCGTGAGACGAGGCTGTAAGCACATCATCATAGGACTTGGCGGTAGTGCCACCAGTGATTGCGGCATAGGCATGCTGCGAGCGATTATTGATAGTTTGACCTCCTGTCGAGTCTGCTCACGCTCGGCAATCGAATCAAGCTCCGATTGCTCTCACTCAATCGCAGCCTTTTCGAAGGGAGGCAATTGGGATGATGTGCGCGAACTGGATGACGTTCGCTTCACGATAGCCACCGATGTCACCAATCCGCTCTGTGGTGAAAATGGTGCTGCGCACGTATTTGCTCCACAAAAGGGTGCGACAGAAGAACAGGTTCTTGCCCTTGATACTCGCGCCAAACGCTTTGCGGAGGCTTCTGCCAAACATCTAGACCGTGACTGCCAAAACATGCCTGGTGCAGGTGCTGCAGGCGGTTTGGGCTACGCTTTCCTGCAATACATGAATGCGGCCTGCCGCTCTGGTATCGACCTTCTGTTGGATACCATCCACTTCGACGACCTTTTGCAAGATGCTGATCTCGTGATTACAGGCGAAGGTTCTGCCGACCGCCAGACCCTCATGGGCAAACTTCCCTTCGGTATCCTCCAACGCTGTCAGAATGTGACGCGCAATCTCCAACGCGCCCAACGGCATCACGTCCCCGTCATGCTGATAGCCGGCCGCATAGCCGACGAACAGCAGCTCCTTGCTGCAGGCTTCACCCGCGTCGCCTGCATCAATCCTCCTGGCTTATCCATCGAAATCGCGATGCAACCAGAAACGGCAAAGGAAAATATCAGGCTCGTAATGGCTCTAATTTGAACTATTATTTGCAATTTTCCGCCATAACAGTTGATAACTTTACACTATGTAGAGCCCTCGCCCAACGAAACATTTCTGTCATTTTGTTTGGATATCTCGGAAAGTATTCGTATCTTTGCGGCATAAAGTGAAGCGTTATGAAGAAAATCCTTTTTATCGTCGGTTCGCTGAGGGAAGGTTCCTTCAACCGACAACTGGCCCGCGAGGCTGAGCAGATGATTGGCGCACGCGCCGAAGTGACTTACCTGGATTATAAGGATGTGCCGCTGATGAATCAGGACATCGAGTTCCCTGAGCCTGAGTCTGTAGGCCGTCTGCGGGCATCGGTAAAGGAGACTGACGGTGTCTGGGTGTTTACACCTGAGTATAATTTCAGTTATCCAGGGCATGTAAAGAACCTTTTCGACTGGCTGTCGCGTCCCTTGGTGGCAGGCGACTACGAGACACCTACCGTCATCAATGGTAAGAAGGTGGCGCTGAGTGGTGCCGGAGGCAAGATGGCTACGGTGAAATGCCGTGAGAAACTGACGGAACTGCTCACGTTTATCAAAGCCGATGTGATGGAACAACAGACGGGTATCGTGCTGAACCTTGAGGCCTGGACGGAGGGACGCATGATTCTCAGCGATGACCAGAAAACTGCGCTGAAAGATCAGGTTGAGACCTTCCTGAAGTTCGTGTAAATTCTAAATGAAGCGTGAATTATCAAAAACCAAGAGTTATGGGAAAGTTTAGTTTGATGGAGCTGCCGTATGCGATAGATGCGTTGGAGCCGGTGATTAGTAAGCAGACGTTGGAGTTTCATCATGGGAAGCATCTGGCGGCGTATGTGAATAACTTGAACGGGCTATTGCCTGGGAGTGGATTTGAAGAGATGACGTTGGAGGAGATTGTGTGCAAGGCACAGGGCGGCATCTTTAATAATGCAGGACAGATACTGAATCATGAGCTTTACTTCGGGCAGTTTAATGCGCCTAAGACGGACAATGCACCAAAGGGAAAACTGGCTGAGGCTATCGTGCGCGACTTTGGGTCGTTCGAGGCGTTCAAGGAGGCCTTCCAGAAGGGTGGGGCAACGCTGTTTGGCTCTGGCTGGGTATGGCTATCGGCAGACAAGGATGGTAAACTGGTGATTACACAGGAGGCGAATGCCGCCAATCCCGTTCAGAAGGGTCTGAAGCCACTACAGACCTTCGATGTCTGGGAGCATGCGTACTATATGGACTATCAGAATCGTCGTCCTGACCACCTCGCCGCGCTGTGGCAGATTATCGACTGGGATGTTATCGAACAGCGTTATAAAAATAAATAACGATATTGCAAAATGAATCAATTAATAACCAAAAAAAAAGAGACTTATGAAAGAACTGAAAGGAACGAAGACCGAGCAGAACCTCAAGGAGGCTTTTGCAGGTGAGAGTATGGCAAGAAACAAATATTCTTATTTTGCTTCGCGCGCCAAGAAAGACGGATTTGTGCAGATTGCCTCGATCTTCGAGGAGACGGCTGCCAACGAGAAGGAGCATGCCAAGATGTGGTATAAGTATCTGAATGGCGGTAGCGTGAGTGATACGAAGGCGAACCTGGAGGATGCCGCCAATGGCGAGAACTTCGAGTGGACGGATATGTATGCGCGAATGGCCAAGGAGGCTCGCGAAGAGGGTTTTGACGAGATTGCAGAGAAGTTCGAACTCGTTGGGGTCATCGAGAAGCACCACGAGGAGCGCTATCGTAAGTTGCTGAAGAATATTGAGGATGCCGTGGTGTTCTCGCGTGAGGGCGATGTCATCTGGCAATGCGCTAACTGCGGACATATCGTCATTGGCAAGAAGGCTCCCGAGGTTTGTCCTACCTGCGACCATCCGCAGAGCTACTTCCAGATAAAGGCTGAAAACTTTTGAAGTAGCGAGAGCCATCATGCTTGCATGGATAGCCGAGTCGTGAAAAAAGTCATCGAAGATAACTTTTGATGAGAATCGGGGAAATACACAGTTGTCCGGAGTTGATGGACTACATCCAGGAGGTGGGGTTCCTGCCGTTGCTGGATAGCGGCATTCGCGGCTATTCGGCTGAGGACTTCGTTGACGAGGACAATCGATACGTGGTGTTCGACGACGGTGGTTGGGACTGGCCGCTGTGGAAGTGGAAGGGGCCCATCGTGACGGAGGGGCGCTGCGTGTATGGCAAGTTCTTTGCGGACAAGGCGGGGTTCGTCAGCAAGGATTGGTGGCCGGACTTGTGTAACTATCGCCGTGGTTCGAGACCTGCGCCTGTAGAGGGCAGCATCGAAGAGACCATCCTGTTGACGCTAGCTGAGCAAGGTAGCCTGATTACACGAGAACTGCGTGCGGCTTGCGGTTTCGATGGTCCTAAGATGCGGAGCAAGTTTGACGGCTATGTAACTCGACTGCAGATGGCCTGCCGCATCGTGACTGAGGACTTCGTGTATCCTACTGACAAACACGGCCGCGAATACGGTTGGGGCTGGTCATTGCTGACGACGCCTGAACGGTTGTTGGGGCGCGACATGTGCCAGTGCGAACGCACGCCACAGGAATCATTCGAACGCATGAAGGCTCACCTGTGCGGGTTGCTGCCTGAGGCTACGGAGAAGCAAATAGAAAAGCTAATCAGATAGGGAATCGTGTATTTGGCAAACGGAAACTCAAAAATAATGCTTTATTCTTGGGTAATATGTTTTTTTTGATTATCTTTGCAAGCAAATTGTAAATACAGATTTATTATGAGTATGATTAGCGATACGATTAAGTATATCGGTGTGGACGACCTCGACATCGATTTGTTCGAGAGCCAATATGTGGTGCCCGAGGGCATGAGTTATAACTCTTATCTTATTGACGATGAGAAGATTGCGGTGTTGGATACTGCCGACCGCCGCAAGGGTGAGGAGTGGAAAAATAATCTGAAGGCTGCCCTGAATGGTCGTCAGCCGGACTATCTGGTGGTTCACCACATGGAGCCCGACCACTCGGCACTCATCGCGTGGATGCTGGAGGAGTATCCTGGCTTGCAGTTGGTGTGCAGTGCTCAGGCGGTGAAGATGTTGCCTAACTTCTTCGAGGGCTTCAACTTCGAGGGTCGCGTGATGACTGTGAAGGAGGGCGATACTCTCGCGTTGGGGCAACATACGCTGCAGTTTATCACAGCTGCGATGGTACACTGGCCTGAGGTCATCATGAGCTACGACAGCAAGGACAAGGTGCTGTTCTCGGCTGACGGCTTCGGCAAGTTTGGCGCGCTGGTGAACGAGACCGACGACTGGGCTTGCGAGGCTCGCCGCTACTACTTTAATATCTGCGGAAAGTATGGTGCGCAGGTGCAGAGCGTGATGAAAAAGGCTGCTGCTATCGACGTTCAGACCATCTGTCCGCTGCATGGTCCCGTGCTGAAGGGCGAGGCCTTGGCTGAGGCCGTGAAGCTCTATGACACTTGGAGCAAGTACGAGCCTGAGAGCGAGGGCGTGCTGATTGCCTACGCCAGCATTCATGGCGGAACGGCGGCTGCTGCCGAGCGCTTGGGCGAGATACTCCGCGAGAAGGGCGCCAAGAAGGTTGTCGTGAGTGATTTGAGCCGCGAGGATATGGCCGAGGTCATTGAGGATGCCTTCCGTTATCCTACGATTGTTGTGGCTGCTTCGAGCTACGATGCCGGCGTGTTCCCCGTGATGCACGACTTCTTGTATCATCTGCAAATCAAGAACTACCAGAAGCGCAAGTTCGGCATCATCGAGAACGGCAGTTGGGCTCCTTCGGCAGGTAAGGTGATGCGCACGATGATTGAAGCCCTGAAGGACTGCGAAATCGTAGAGCCGATGGTGACTATCCGCTCACGCATGAAGGCTTGCGATGAGGCTCAGCTGCAGCTGTTGGCTGATAGTCTGTTGTGATTTTTGTAGCAGAACGGATAAGGCTTTAAAGCCCTATCCGTTATTCGTCGAGTAATAGGACGGTGGCCGAACGGGCGGCTTGGGCGCCCATGACGAGCACCTGTGCGATGTCGGCGGTCTTTGACGGACCGCTGATGAAGGTGCCGTAACCGTAGGCGTCGAAGGCGCTGCCATCGACCCCGGCGGGCGCACTGAGGCGCTTGTATGCCTCGTGCATGTTGTTGACGATTTGCGACTTGGGGAGGAGGATGACGAGGTTCTCGGAGATGAACATCACGGCTTTCTCTTTCATGGTCTGGGGAATCCATACGCAGGCGTTCTCTGCCACGCCGAACTCACCACGGATGACGCCAACGTCGGTGCCGTTCAGGTCGCGTGCGCGACCAACATCGTCGGGATTGCGCGTGGCGATGGTAATCTCCGGCAGGTTCGACGCAATCTCTTTAGCATCGGGATAGAGCTCGCGGATGAGTTCATTGATGTCGCGCCCCTTCTCAACCTCGATAGCGTTGCCACCTACGCTCTTCGTCATGTTCATAAACTGCAACAGCGGGTCGGGGTAGGTGACGGCCTTGATGTCGCTGAGGTCGGGCATGTCGTACTGTTCGCGCACATTCGCCCGATATTTCTTCAATATATCTTCCTTACTACTCATTTTTCTATCTCCTTAATCATTTCGTGGAATGGTTTCTTGGGGAATTCCATCATCTTGTGACCCTCAGCCCAGGGATTGAGACCGCAGTTCATGAGGGGCGACGGGATGAAGTTGGCCCAGTGGGCGAGGGCGGTGCCGAAGTTGTAGAGCCCAGGCGAACCATAGAGCATCGACATACCCTTGCACATCATCTTTTTCTCCGGATTAGCGGTGCCGAAGTCGTCGAGTTGCTGGCGCCATTGATAGATCTGGTCGCCCAGATTCAGCTTCACAGGACATACAGTTTGGCACGACAGGCAGAGCGTGCACGCCGAGACGTTGCCGGAGTGTTTCTGCGGGTCGCGCAGCATGCCGAGGTTGATGCCGATGGGGCCAGGGATGAAGTACGAGTAAGAATAACCGCCGCTTCTGCGATACACAGGACAGGTGTTCATGCACGAGCCGCAACGGATGCACTTCAGCGACTCCCAGTGTTCAGGATTGCCAATCCACTCTGAGCGACCGTTGTCCACCAACACAATGTGCATGTGGTGAGCCGTCGGACGCGCCTTGCGGAAGTGTGACGTGTAGGTCGTTGTGGGCTGTCCCGTTCCTGCACGGCAGAGCATTCGCTGGAACACGGCGAGGCACTCGTAATTGGGGATGATTTTCTCCAGTCCGATGGCGGCGATGTGCAGCTTGGGACAACTCGTACTCATGTCGGCGTTGCCCTCGTTGGTGCAGACCACGATATCGCCGGTCTCAGCAATACCGAAGTTGGCGCCGGTCATGCCAGCGTCGGCGGTGAGAAACTCGTTGCGCAACGACAAGCGAGCACGATAGGTCAGGAACGTGGGGTCGTGGTTGCCTTTCTCGTTTGAGATACCTTTTTCCTCGAATAATTCGCCAACATCGTCGTGGTTCAGGTGGATGGCCGGCATGACGATGTGGCTGGGCGCCTGCCCTTTCAGCTGGATGATGCGTTCGCCGAGGTCGGTTTCGACGACTTCGATACCCTTCGATTCCAGATACGGGTTCATGCCGCACTCCTCCGTCAGCATCGACTTCGACTTCACCATCTTCTTGACGTTATGGTTCTTCAGGATGCCGTAGACGATTTCGTTGAACTCCTGTGCATCCTTGGCCCAGTGAACTTCGACGCCATTCTTCTCGGCTGCCGTAGCGAACTGATCCAGATATTCGTCGAGGTGGGTTATCGTATGGCGTTTAATGGCACTGGCCTTTTCGCGCAGCTGTTCCCACTCGTCCAGTCCGTAAGCCATGTTGTCGCGCTTGGTGCGCACGGCCCAGAACGTGGCATCGTGCCAGTGGGCATATTGCTGGTTCTTTAAGAACTCTTTCGCGGCTTTGCTATGTTGTGTTGACATAATTCTCGTTATTACGTTATTACGGTATTACGGTATATCGCTATTTCGACTAGAGGCCTGCGGCCAAAATCTCGACGACGTGTTTGAACTTGATATTGAGGCCTTGCTTCTTGGCAACGCCGGCCATATGCATCAGACAGCTGCAGTCGGGACCTGTGACATACTCCGCGCCGGTCTGCATGTGGCGCTCGACCTTGTCGCGCCCCATTTGTACACTCACCGCAGTCTCTTCAATACTGAACATGCCACCGAAGCCGCAGCACTCGTCCGGACGCTCGGGTTCGACGACGTCGATGCCGTCGACGAGTGCCAGCAAGTCCTTGATTTTGTTGAACTTGTCGACATGTTGCTCTGACGGACTGCTGAGCCCCAGCTCGCGAACACCGTGACACGAGTTGTGCAGCGACACCTTGTGCGGGAACGTGCCCAACCGGCGATCGACCTTCACGACGTCGTGAAGGAATTCTACCACGTCCATGCAGCGTTTGGCGGTTTCGCACTCATGATTCAGCAATCGTGGGTAATTGATCTTAATGAACGCTGTACAACTGACGGAGGGTGCCACCACGTAGTCAAAGTCCTTGAAAAGGTCCTCAAACTTTTCGGCTAAGGGGATAGCCTGTTTCTCGAATCCCGCATTGGCCATAGGTTGTCCGCAGCAGGTCTGTCGCTGTGGATAGGTGACGTCAACTCCCAGATGTTTCAGCAACTTGTACGTCGCCAAGCCCACTTCAGGATAGACGGCATCCACGTAACAGGGAATGAATAATCCAATCTTCATATTGTTTCTTTCTTTATTTCGTTATTACGCTATAACGTTATGACGATATAACGACTAAATCACGTGTAAACCCAAGAACACCATCAGACCGTTCATCAGAATCCAGAAGATGGCGAACGGCATCGTCTTGCGCATGATGTCGCCGTCCTGGCCTTCCATGTCGCAGGCGGCAGTAGCAATAGCTATCGACTGCGGCGACAACAGCTTGCCGCCCTCAGAACCAGCACAGTTAGCAGCAGCAAGCCAGTTGGTTTCGTTGCCGCTGACACCGAAGAAGGTACTCTGATTGACCAATCCGAGGTCGCTGGCAGCAGTAGCCTGGAGTTTGCCGAAGAGGATGTTGGCATTTGTAGCCGAGCCCGTGACGAAGGTGCCTATCGAACCGATGAGCGGCGCGAAGAACGGGAATGCCGCACCCGTCAGGAGCACAAGGCCCTTGGCAATGTCGTTGGTCATACCGGTGTTGTTCATCAGCATCGCCATTGCCACGAGGCAGCAGATGGTAACGACGGTCTTCTGCAGATTCAGTGTAGTCTTCGCCAACAGCTTCATCAACTTGCCGAACGACATGCCCTGAATGAGTCCGCCGATGACGGCACCGAGCAAAATCATGAGGCCCGCGTTGGACAACCAGCCGAACTTAAAGGTGTTGCCAATGACAGGCATATCGAACTTCGTAACGAGCGTCGAGTTGAGTAGTTCGTTGATGGGTGGCACAATCTTGCTCGATATCAGGATGAAGAAGATAATCAGACCGTAGACGCTCCACGCTTTTAACGTTTTGGCCAAACCGAAACGTACGCGCTCCACATGTACAGTATCCTTTTCGGCTTCGTGGCGCAGGAAGAGCTTGTTGTAGATAAGCATGGCACAGATGGCGGCAACCGAACCGAGGATGGCGGGCGTCTCTGGGCCGATGAAGTGGGCGCAGCAGAACTGCACAACGATGGAGAATGTTCCTACGAACAGGGCGATGGTAATGTTCTTCACAATCTTCGTGCGGTCTGTCATCATCAGGATGAGGAACGGCGTGATGAAGAACATCAGCGAGAGCTGTAATATAATAAAGGTAGCGACCTCGCACAATTCCTCGGGCGTAGCGACACCGCTCGCAGCCACTTGGTTGGCCAGTGTCGTGGCGGGCAGACCTACTGCACCAAAGCCCACGGCAACGGTGTTGGCTACCAGACAGATGACAGCCGAGAACATCGGCTTGAAGCCCAGTCCGATGAGGATGGCAGCAGGAATGGCCACTGCGGTGCCGAAGCCGGCCATGCCTTCGAGCACGCCGCCCAGTCCCCACGTCAGCAGAAGCACGAGCAGCCCCTTGTCGCTAGTCATTTGGATGAACTGCGTCTTGATGGTCTCAATCTCCTTCGTCTCGCACAGGATGTTGTAACTGAAGATGGCGCAGATGATAATCAGAATAATGGGGAAACAAGCCTTTAGGAAGCCTTCGATTACTGACCATAGAGTGATGCCGTAGATGCTGGTGTCGGCGAACTTCTCGGGAATGATGCCCATGTTCGGGACGGCGAACAGCGCGAGCAGGATTGTTACAATGAGCGTGATAATGGCGCTGCGGTAACCGGACACTTTGAAGCCCATCATCAGTACGATGAGCAACACGATTGGGATGACGGAAATTAATGCTGTCATAGACTCTTTAGTTATTTTGTGATTAGTTATTATATAAGTTTCCGCAAATATACGAAATATTCCCCAAACACGTGGAAAGAATTTAGTTAAAAATCAAAAATGTTGGACAATTTGCGGCACACAGTTCTTGATTTCTATCGGAATGTCCTCCGTCGTGACCGTTTCCGCAGTGATTTTTAGTCGTACGAGGCATGCCTTTGTGTTTTCGGGTCTCGATTGGTCGAAGATGAAATTTCCAATGCTATAAAAGACGCTGTGTCCGTTGATTTCGTCAACGGATTGCAGCGTGTGGGTGTGGTGACAAACCAGTACGTCGGCACCAGCACGAATCAATTGTCGCGCATCCCAGCGCTGGCTGCTGACGGGCTCTCTTGTGTGCTCGCCGCCCCAGTGCAGTGACACGATAATGACGGCGGTGGAATCGGCTTTGCGTAAACGGTGGACGCGGTTGAGCAGGGAATCCATTGGTTCCTGGCTCACGCACGGCTTGTCTGGTAGATACGCGTAATTTTCGAGAGCGAGGCGTAGGGAAGGGACGAGCCAGACATTCCTTGGCGTTTGGCTTAATAGTATGGGCTCTGCGGCCTCAATCATGTTGGCACCGGCTCCGATGGGTGTCATGCCGGCATCGATGATGTTTTGTCTTGTATCCAGCAGCCCTTCGCGTCCTTGGTCGATGGAGTGGTTGTTGGCCAGATTAAGATGGGTGATGCCGTGCCGTTTCAGTGCCTCTAACCACTCTGGTTCGCCTCGGAAGATGTATAGTTTCTGTACAGGCGACTGGATTTTCGTCGCAGGGCATTCAAGGTTGCCCACAACGACCTGGGCTGAACGGAAAATGGAATCGACACCTGCCGAGAACAGGTGGTCGACTCCATGTTGGTTAATCACACGGCGCACCCCCCGATCAAGCAGAATGTCGCCAGTGAGTACTACGTTGAGTGTGTCGGCATGGCATACCGACACACTCAACAATAGGCTAACAGCCAGAAGAATAGAATACCTCCTCATTCGGCTCAGGCATCTTCTTCAGCGGCACGACGATGTCCTTCATCCATTCAGGGACTCCTTTGCGCGGGTTCGTCTCCAATTGCTTCTGCCACTCTTCATCTGTGAGGCGCGGCTCATCAATGGGTTGGATGAATTCGCGATAGCTCAGCACGGCACCGCGCGTCAAATAGAGATAGCCGCCCATCTCCACCACGACGTAAATCTCATCGGCATCGCCCACGGCTTCAAAGAGGATGCTCTTCGCGTCGTTGTTGTCGGCATTGGCGGTGTAAATGTCGGCGACAATAGCCACCTTCTTGTCTGCACCCTGCACGTCGGCCCAGCCGTAGAGATCCTGATTAGGCATGCGCAACAAGTCGAGGGATATATTCTCGAACGCGGCGCCGATGTAGCCAATCTGGTCGTACTCCTCGTCGCTGCGGCTCTTACCTTCAAGTTCCTTCTCACTGACGCGCAGCAGGAATGTCACCTCCTCGTTGATGCGCTCAGTCGCGTCCTTGATCTTTTCGGTCATCATACCTTCGTCGTTTAGCAACTTCGCCGTATTCGTCAGCAGTTCGATGGCTTTCTTCCAGAACTTGACATTCGGCTCGACATAACCCTTTACCAGTGGCTCAGGGGGACCGCCGCCACCGCATTCTGCACCCATGGGTTGCTTGGCATACAGGATGGCGTCATGCTTCAGTTCGGCCCACGACGCGAGGGCGGCATTCAGGTCCTTCTTGCTCCACGCCGGATTCACCATGAAGTACGGTGCGTCATCGCCCTTGTTGTCGTTCAACACTTTCAGTGTCTGCATCCACTGGGTGATGATGGTCTCTGTCCAGTCTATCTCACCCATGCGTTTCTTCATTTTCTCCAACGTTGGCAACAGTGGTTTCCAAGCAGTCTGCTCGTCCTTCAAGATCTGCTCGGCGACAGCAACGCCCATGGCAGCCATGAAGTCCACTCCCTTCGGTGTCGCGCGCTGGGGTGGGGTATTTTCGTAGTCCACCATCTCCTGCAATACTTCTGCATCGGGCTGGTAGCGCTGGGGCATGACGTTGATTTTGTTGTGGCTCGTCTTTTCGAACTTCGGACGGATGCGCGTCTGCTTGTTGCCAACCTCGTTCAGCGTCGCCGTAATCTTCGCGATGGCATCATCGTTGTGCATGAGGTCCTCCATCTGCAAACCGGTCTTCTCCACTTCGGTCATTACCTGTGGCAGGCTTAGGTTGTCGGATTCGCCCATTAGGAATGTGATGAACTTGTTCATGCGGTCGTAGTTCTTCTTCGCACTTGGGTTGAGCTTCAGCGCGCAAGCTTGCTGGATAGCTGCCAGCACCTCGTCGTTGTGTTTCAGACCGAACGACACGCACTGCAACCACATCATACCGCGGAAGAAGCGCTGCAACTTCTCGCTGCGGGTGTAGTGGCCGCGCGGACGGAAGAGACTGTAACCGAAAAGGATTTCCTTGTAGTCCTGCATGAAATTACTGGGCGCGTCGACGGCCTTCATCACCTTCTCGACCTCCTCTTCGTCGATGTCACCTTTTTCACGCGCAAAGATGTAGTTACCCGTGAACAGCTTGTAGGCAATGTTGTAGAACGTCGCGTTATGATGGGCCACGGCGTTGATCTTCTCGTCGAAGCCAGACCATCGCTCCATGTTGTACAGCATCTCGTGCATATCCCGGCAGAACTGTGTCATCATTGGCAGCAGTTTGTTTTCCTCCACTTCGCGCAGCATGCAGTCAATATACAAATGGTACAGCTGCAGATAGAGGTCGGTAGTCACGAAACTGGGGAAATCGCTGTAGTCGTTCTGTTCGTACACGTGGAACAACTGCGAGTGGTTTGACGGCACGATGGCAAATCCCTCCTCTGCGAGTTTCTGACACAGCGTCGTGTCGAAGTCCTTCAACTGCGTCGGATTCAGCAGGTTTGCCATGTTTACGCGTAACCCTTCTTCCACCGCGAAATTCTGCTTCTTCAGCTCTTCCTCGCGTTCCTTCAAGCGTTTCATGAAGGCGGTCTCCTGTTCATTGTAAACCACCAGCTTCTGTTCGTCGATGGCTCGCATATAGGCATCGCGCCAACTCTCGTCGTCCTTGCTCTCGAAGGGTTGCATCCTTGCGTCGAGGTCGTACATCAGCGAATCGTACCAAGTGGTACTCTCGAAGATGCCTCGCAGATAGGAGTCCTTGAAAGGATAGCCCTTCTGCGCCGCGGGGGCATTGCGCAGGATACGCAGGTCACTCAGGTTCAGCCCCGACACATCCATGCCGTAGTCGATACTGTCACCCAGCTTCTCCACGTCAATGGTCGATACCGGCATTTGTACCACACTTTGTTTCTGGCTGCAGGCTGCGATTAAGCTCGCCATGCATGCCAACATAAATACTTTTCTTTTCATTGGCTAAAGGTTTTTATTGCAGTTTCACGATTTACACCTTTTATTATATAATGGTCGAAGGTCAAGCCGAAGCCGCCCCAACTATAATCGCTGACGACGTATTGTCCATCGGCTGTTCGCTCCAGTGCCCGAATCTTGCCGTCGGCATAACGGAAATCCTCGAGCTCGCCACCGAGTTTCGACCCTAACCACAAAGGCCGCGCCTTGCCGTTCACATCTTTGAAGATAAAGATACGACGTGCCTTCTCCGGATAGAACCGCGTGCCTTTTACCACACCCACGATGGCATCTGTTCGTCCATCACCATCCACGTCACCCGTCTGATATTGATAGACAGGGTAGGGCAGTCGCCAACCGTTGAGCCAATACAGGCTGTCGTTGGCCCTGCTCAGTTCGAAATTCTGAGCTGTACAGCCCAGCGTTACAAACCCTATCGTCAGCAGTAAAAATAACCGTTTATTCATTATTCAACTGCAAATATACGAAAAAATCCTAAAAAAGAATGCTTGAAACGATTTTTTTCGTATATTTGCTCACAAAATCAAAGTATAACTTAAAAACTAAACGCCCTATGCTGAACGAATTCCTATCCGAATTGCGGCAAATGTTGCCCTCAGACCGTATTTATACTGATGAGCTTCGTACCCTGGGTTGGGGTACTGATGCCAGTTTCTACCGACAGATTCCGAAGGTTGTCATCCGAAGTGACGGCGAGGAGGAGGTGTCACGCATTCTCGAGCTTTGCCACAAGCATCACCTTCCAGTGACGTTTCGCGCCGCAGGTACCTCCCTCTCGGGACAGTCATGTACCGATAGTGTACTCCTCGTAGCCGGTAAACATTGGGAGAAGTACACGCTTTCTGACTACGACACCATCACCATGCAGCCAGGTATCGTTGGAGCACGCGTCAACGAAATCTTAAAACCCTACGGTCGCGTATTCCCACCCGATCCGGCCAGTATCGGATCGGCTATGGTGGGTGGTATCGTTGTCAACAACGCCTCGGGCATGAACTGCGGTGTCCATGCCAATAGCGACCGTATGCTCATTTCTGCGCGCATCATCCTGGCAGATGGTACTGTGCTCGATACCGACGAAGTGGGTAGTCGCGAGGAGTTCGAACGTACCCATCCCGAGTTCCTTGCCCGTATCAAGGCCTTGCGAGACCGTGTGCGCGCCGACAAGGATCTTGCCGAACGCATCAAGAAGAAGTACAGCATCAAGAATGTCACCGGATTGAACCTCCGGCCTTTAATCGCGTATGACGACCCGTTCGACATCATCGCTCACAGTATTGTCGGCAGTGAAGGCACGCTGGCATTCCTCTCGGAAGTCACGATGAAGACCCTGAAGGACTATCCCTTCAAGGCTTCGGCGATGGTTTACTTCATGACGATGAAGGAAAGTTGCGAGGCCGTCGTCGCCATGAAGAAACTCAAGGCTGGTGACGAGGACCTCGAGATGAGCGCCGAGAACCTGATGGTGAAGTCTGCCGAGATGCTCGACTACAAGTCCCTCTCGTCCGTCGATGACCCTGTATTCCTGCAATACAAGAAAGACGTCGATGCCGGCAAGATTGAGGGTGTTGAGTCAGGCGATTACCACAACCTCACCGCCATCCTCACTGAGACCAAGGCCATAACCCACGAGCAACTGCTCCAGAAGATTGAAAAGATTAAGGAATGTCTGGGTCAGTTCCGTTTGTATATTCCTGCTGAGTTCACCGAGGATCCTGCCGTCTACGGCAAGTACTGGGCCATCCGCTCTGGTATCTTCCCCAGCGTCGGCGGCACGCGTCCCGTCGGCACTTCCTGTCTCATCGAGGATGTCGCCTTCCCCATCGAATCCCTCCCCGAAGCAACGGTCAAATTGCAAAAACTCATTGCTGATCACGGCTACGACGATGCCTGCATCTACGGTCACGCTTTCGAGGGCAACTACCACTTCATTCTCAATCAGAGCTTTGCCGACGAACACGAGGTGGCACGCTACGCCGAGATGATGCGCGACGTAGCCAAACTCGTGGTTGAGGAATACGACGGTTCGTTGAAGGCTGAACACGGCACGGGCAGAAATATGGCTCCGTTCGTGAAATATGAGTGGGGCGACAAGGCCTACGAGGTAATGAAGGAACTGAAGGATATCTTCGATCCCGAAGGCCTGCTGAACCGCGGTGTCATCTTCAACGACGATCCCGACTGCTTCATCAAGTGCCTCAAACCGCTGCCAGTTCTCGACTATGACTTCGACAGCGTCCCCGATGGTGGTCACTATCTCATGGACCCGTCGCTCTCTACCGCCAAGGAAACCATCGAACAGGTGAAGCGTGCCAACAAGTGCATTGAGTGCGGCTTCTGCGAGGTCAATTGTATGTCATGTGGCCTCACGCTTTCCAGCCGCATGCGTATCGCCGTCCAGCGCGAAATCCGCCACCTCACCGCTCAGCTCCGAATGGGCGGCGATTCGGTCGCCGCCATCCAGAACCGCCTCGACACGTTGAAGAAGCAATACAAATACTACGGTGACCAGACCTGCGCCACCGACGGCCTCTGCTCAACATCCTGCCCGATGAAGATCAACACCGGCGAACTGACGCACCTGATTCGTCAGATGGATATGAACGAGAGTCCTACAGGTTATAAGATTGGTGAGTTTGCCGCTGAACACATGGCAGGCATCAAGTCCGGTCTCCGTGTAGTGCTCGACGTTGCTCATACCGCTCATCTCACGCTAGGTCCCTCCCTCATGACTAGCGTCTGCCGTGGCATGAACAAGATGGGCCTGCCGCTTTGGACTACCGCCATGCCTAAAAAGCATCGCCAGCCAAAGAAGAGCGATCTCACACAGTTCATCATCGAGAAGTCCATACCTCATCCTTCTGACGTCAGCCATCAGACATCTGACCTCAAAGTGGTCTACTTCCCCTCTTGCATCAATCAGACCATGGGTCAGTCGAAGAGTGGCGGCAAGATTCACGACTTGGTCGACGAAGTCATCCAACTTATGACGAAGGCAGGCTATGAGGTGATCTTCCCTGAGGGAATGGAACATATGTGTTGCGGCCAGATTTGGGAATCGAAAGGTATGCTCGACATTGCCGACCGCAAGAGTGCTGAACTTGAAGCCGCTTTGTGGAAGGCCAGCGAAGAAGGTAAATATCCCGTGCTTTGCGCCCAGAGTCCGTGTCTGCATCGTATGCGCAAGGTGATGCATAAGATGAAGCTCTACGAACCCGCCGAGTTTATCATGAAGTATCTCGTCGACCGGCTCGACTTCCACCCGATTGACCGTCATATTGCCCTGCATCTGACGTGCTCGACGCGACAGATGGGCGTCGATAAGGACATGATAGCCCTCGCCAAGTTGTGCTCTAACAACGTCTTCCTCCCAGAGGGCGTCGGTTGTTGCGGCTTTGCTGGCGACCGCGGCTTCACGTTCCCCGAACTGAACCGCTACGGTCTCCGCAAGCTCCGTCCGCAAATCGAGGCCAACCACATTGAGGTAGGCTACAGCAACAGCCGCACCTGCGAGATTGGTCTTGAAACGAACTCCGGCATCCCCTACATGTCCATCGTCTACCTCGTCAACGAGTGTACAACAGCAAAGAAGGCCTGACGTCAGGCCTTCTCTGCAGGCGACGGTTCAGCCGTCGCTCTTTTTCGATTGTACGGCGATTCGCTTGTCGCTCTCTTAGAATGCACAGGGCAATACTGCCAACTGGTAATACAGGGTACGGGCCATCCGCTCGTGCCCTGTATCATTCGGATGCAGACGGTCGGTCTCAGGGTCGGCAAAGTACTGCGCATACTCATCCATCATCGGATAGAGACCGCTCACGGCATTCATGTCAATTACTGGAACCGCCCAGATATTCCCGGCATCCTTTACGGCTTGAATGTATTCCTCCAGATAGATGCCGCACTGGTTGGTATAGTCCTCCGTACACTGCCAGTTCTTGTCGTTGCGATGGAACTGGGCACGATGTATCGGTGTCAGCAGCACAATCTGCTTCGTAGGATACATCCGCTTCACCTTGTCCAATGCGATATTGATGCGACCGCGATACGTCGTCTTGTCCATCTTCATGTAGCGGCGTTTGCGGTCGGTCATCTTCTTCGGCTGTCCGTGACCGTACATCACCTGCTCGTCCCGCTCCTCGTACCACTCACCAATGGGGATGCCGTTGTTGTAGTCGTTGGTGCCGATAAATATCAGGATGGCATCCACGGAGTCACCGTGCTCTGCCTGGAGCAGGTCTGCCTGTCGGGGTATGTCGTCCCACTGTCGGCCGCTCACCGCATAAACATAAGGGGTAATACCCAGCCAATCTTGCAGGAAGTTCCAGTATTTCTTCTTCGAACCGCTATTCCGTGGGTCCGTTATCGAATCACCGAAATACGCCACCCGTTTCTGCATCCATGGGTGCACCCATCCCGTGTTCTGTCGAGTGCTCAGCGGTTCGGGCACTGAGTCCTTCTGCGCATTGACGGCTCCGCAAAGCAGAGCCGTCAATGTAATCAGTATAAAATGTCTTTTCATTTAGTATTCCATCACTGCAGGCAGCTCCTTAGCCTGGTCAATCATCTTCTGCACTTCTACAACGGCAGGAACACGGTTGGTCAGATTCTTCACGGCGTTCACCTCTTCCAGCTTCTTCTGCAGGTTCTCGGCTACGCGATGCTTCAACTCCTTGACGGTGTCCACGCCGCTGGCCTCCAACAGCTCAGCAAACTGCGGGCCTACGCCGTTAATACGATACAGGTCGCAGTGGTTAGCCCACTTCAGAATCAGCTTACCGCTGATGCCGGTCTGCTCCTCCAGCGCCTTACGGCCTGCAGGTTTCGCACATTTCTCCAACAGTTCTGCATCGGTCTTAATACCTGCAGCAATCAGTTTCTCGGCGTAAACTTCACCTACACCCTCAATGTCAATTACTTTGTAAGTCATATTAAAAAAATTTTGGTTATTGTATGTTGCAGTGGGTGCACTTCGCACACTGCGACTGCAAATATACGAAAAAAGTCTGATTGCGCCATGTTTTTTTGTTTTTTTAATACAAAAGTGCACGCAATAGTTGGAAAATGTCGTACCTTTGCACCGTTAAACATAAAAAAGAAAGGAATTAGAGATGAATTATAACGAAATTGATTTGCGTGGACTCACTGCTGATGAGCAGCTGACCATGTCGCAGGCGTTCCCTGTCCTGATGCGTAAAGTGTATGTGTGGATGACTCTCGCACTGGTCATTACTGGCTTCACGGCCTATGGCGTCGCCAACAGCCCTGGCATTCTCCAGGCCATCTACACTAATCAGATTCTCTTCTGGGGTCTCATCATTGCCGAGTTTGCATTGGTGTTCGGTGTCAGCGCCGCCATCAATAAGCTTTCGCTGACTACCGCCACGCTGATGTTTATTCTCTATTCAGTCATCAACGGGGCCCTGTTGTCGTACATCTTCCTGGCCTACACGGCATCGTCCGTCGCTACCGTGTTCTTCATCACTGCAGGCACTTTTGCGGCAATGGCCATCGTGGGCTACACCACCAAGACCGACCTCTCGTCGATGGGTAAGATTCTCTTCATGGCCCTCATCGGACTCATCATCGCCACCCTTGTCAACATCTTCATCAAGAGTGACGGCCTGACGATGATTCTGAGCTACGTCGGTGTACTCATCTTCGTAGGACTCACCGCGTGGGATTCCCAGAAAATCAAGCAGATGCTCCTCCAGGCTCCCGATGCCGACGAGGGTGCCCAGAAGCTTGCTCTCCTCGGAGCCCTCACGCTCTACCTTGACTTCATCAACCTCTTCATCTACCTCCTCCGCATCTTCGGTCGCAGGGAGTAACGTAACTCTCGCGTGTACGTACGTGAGGTATCATTTTTCATTTCCGTTCCTCCCGTACGTACACGAGAGATGTTTTCTAAATAATAGAGAATTATTTGGAAATATAAAATATAGATCGTACTGAAATAACTGCCACTTAATCGAAAATAAGAGCTACTTATCGCGCAATAAGTGGCTCTTATTTTGCAATACTAGGCCTGCGTTTACGGGTGTCTTTATATAATATAATAAGGTGTATGGTGTATGTATTGTCAAAGAATGCGAAAACTTTTCGTTTTTCTCGAAAAAAGTTCGTGAAATATTTGCGGGAATGAAAAAAAGTTCGTACCTTTGCATCCGCTTTCGCGCTAAAATTTGGCGCCGGGGCTAAAAAGAGAGTTCTTTGAAAGACTTACATAGACAGAGAAGAAGTAGTACGAGAAGCAGTACGTATATATAATATATATGTATTGGGTAACAAGAACGAACCGTTTCAATTTCAATTCAAGATACTACCGGATAGA
>JAFSNG010000011.1 GCA_017447515.1 Prevotella sp.
TAAGATGACGGCTTCTACGCTCCCGTGCATTGTTTAAGAGCGCCAGGATAGTAGAGTACATCTTAGAACTCAGCTCGTCGCTCATCTCGCAGATGACGGCAAATAACTTGATCATCTTCTTCATCTCTTCAAGATTATGTTGCTCGTAATCTATCGAGCATTCGAACTTAATACACGAAAGCATCTTATCGACCAACGAGAACTTGGTATAGAACGGGTGCTTGAGGTGCTCCCTGTAGCCGAAGGCCAGACTGGCCACAAGGATAGGCACACCACCCACAATCAATCCCAGCCACATGGCATCGGCACTGACCTTCGAAAGGCCAAGCATACTCAGATAGGCTATGATACCCATGGCGAATACCAGCACGATCTTGGCCGTTACGTGACCTGCCAGTTGCAGTACGACAGTGGCATATACCGCTACGGCACAGAAGCAGAAGTAGTAGATGCCAAAGCAGGTGAATACCCTGCGGGCCAGGGCGAGGTCGATACCGTCGAGACCAAAGCACCACAGGAAAAACTGCGGCACAGCCACCAGTAACAGCAGTAGCACACCGTAGAATCCCACCAGTATGCCGGCAGTATTATTCATGATGCGCCGCAGTCCGTAGCTGTCGCCGGTAGCACGCATGTAGGTGACGAGCGAGACGCCAGCCATAGTGAGTCCCAAAACAACCGAGAACGTGGCCGACTGTATCTGCAGACATACATCAAAGAGTGTCAGCCCATCGTGGCCTGCCACTTTCAGTACCAATGCGTTGCCCAGCAGCATAAAGGCATTTACCACGATAAAATATACGTTGAAGCCGAAGCCATGCTTGAGGTTCTCGCCGATAATGGCACCCAGGTCGCCCTGCGGCCGCACCAATCTGAACTGGCTCTTGCCCTTAAGGAAATGGGGCGATATGAGCGCGAGATTGATGAGACTCGAAATGACCGTACCCCATGCCGCACCGCTGATGCCCATGCCGAGAACACCGATGAAAAGGATGTCGAGCACCACATTGGCCGCACTGCCCGTAGCCACGGCTCGGGTGGCTAACTGCGGAACTCCTTCTTGCGTTGCAAAGTCGTTGAACGTGTTGTTTAGCGGCAGGATGAGCAGGTAGATTACGATCACCTGTAGGTACTCGCGGGCATACGCTGCGCTCTCGGGCCTACCGGTCAGTCCCAAAGAGATGCTGTCGAGGTTAATCCAGATGCCCACAGCCGCTATTACCGCCACCAGCACCGCCGAGGCGAATGCCGCTGTGTATATACGGTTGGCCTTGTCGCGGTTGCCCTTGGCCAACTGACCTGCTGCAAGCACTGCGCCGCCGCGTTCACATATCATCGTCAGCACGCTCACTGCGTTGACTATAGGTAGCGCTACACTCACTGCGATGAAAGCATCGTTGCCCAACAGGTTGCTCGAAAAGAGCCCGTCGACCAGCGTCGCTATGAGCGGTGCCAATGCCGTAAGCGTAACGCTCAACAGGGTTAGCCGGTAAGCCTTGTCGATAAGATAGCTGTTACGAAAATTGCTAATATTCATAGTTGCGATAGTTTTGCTTGACTGTTTTACTGCACCTTCTTCCACGTGCCGTTGGCTCTGAACGTGTCGAATTGCACACGGTTAAAACTTGGATTATGAAGGCTCTCCCAAAGTCCGAGAAATTCAATGGTGTTGCGGTTGCGCATCCAGTTCTGTATGGCAAAGCGCGGGTCATCGCTGTTGCGATAGCGAGCAATATCCGTCAACGAAATGTACTCGTTACGGTAATCCTCGGTATAGATTCCCACATCAATGCCCTTCACATGCAATGTATCGCTCTTGACTTTTGCCATACAAAATCCTTTTTAATTCAAAACCTTTGCAAACTTTGCGATGCAAAGTTACGAATTTTTCTCCAAACTAATGACATAATTACAGACTTTAACGTGTAATGATGCTCATTCCGCTCAAGAATGAGTTAAAATGGTGCATTTTAGTCTGTCTTGAATTATTAACCGGCCCTGTAACACAGCTACTTAACGCAGCCGAGGTGTGGAACACCGGGACAGATACTGTTTCATTGAAAGATATTGTTTGCTATTTCAATAGATTTCTACCGCTGTTCCCCATCCAGCACCTGTCCCTGCGTTCCCCGACTGGATTACGGAAGATGGTAAATACGACCATCTGCCGCAGAACGAGACACTAATCAACGCTGTTCTCTCCACGCAGAAGAACTTCTTGGTCGAGGCACTGGTAAACATCGTTGAAATGAACGACAAATACATTTTCAAAGTGATGTATTCCGGCTATTATTCCAGGAAGATGATGAAAGCGCTGGCAAAGACGTATAATGAAACCATCATTCAGATGTTGAAGAGTGAAGGACGAACACACGGGCAAACGCGATAAAATTATGTTAAATTTTGCTTTTCTATCGTTATTTCACAAATAATAATGTATTTTTGCATATCAAAAATGCTCACGAAGAAAGAAGAATGACTACATATCCGTTACTGCAATCACAATTAGGCGTGCTGCTACAGAGCATGCAGCACCCTGAGTCTACACAATATAATCTGCCCAACTACATCTTCATGCCTTTGACCATGAAGATGGAGCGAGTCGCCAGTGCCATGCGTACACTCCTCCAGTCGGTTCCAGAACTGCATACGCGCTTTGTCACTGGTGAACAAGGTGAGATACGACAGTGGTGCGACGTGTCGATGCCCATTCCCGTTACAACCCGCAAGTGTTCGGAGACGGAACTGCAGGAATATCTTAGCGAGGGCTTTGTGCGCCTGTTCGACCTGTTTGGCAGTGAGCCGCTCTTCCGTGCTGAGGTCATTGAGACCGAGGAGCGCCTGTGTCTGCTCTCCGATGGTCATCATGCCATCGTCGACGGCATGTCGTTTGCGCCTATCCTGACTTCGGCCTTTGCAAAGATTTATGAGGGTGGGACTGTAGAGGTGCCGTCGTACGGCATGTATCAGGCTGCTGAGGACGAGGCGGCGGCGTTCGGCACCCCGCTCTACCAACGCGCCAAGGACTACTATGCCCAGAAGTTTGCCGGGCTAGAGATGGTCACGCTGAGCCACTGCCCGTATGGTACCATGGGAGCCATGGGGGCTTGCACAACTGCCGTCAACCGAAGTTCGTGCGACGACTGGTGCCGCGAGCATGGCGTACAGGCAAACCTGTTGTTCCAGGCTGCCTTTAGCCACGTTCTCTCCGTCCTCACCCGTCAGCAACGCGTTGCCTATGCTGCCGTTAATCACGGCCGTATGGACAAGCGGTTGCGGGGCTGCGTCGGCATGTTTGTGAAGACTGTACCCGTGCTGGTCAATGCAGATCCTGCACAACGGGTTGTCGACTTTGTCAAAAGCCTGCGCGGTGAGCTGATGAGCACCATCCGCCATGGTGTCTATCCCTTTACCCACTTCTGCTCTGACCTCGGCATGAAGCCTGGCATTATCTTCGACTTTCTGGCAGTGGCCGACATGGAGGAGCACGTGATGCTCAGCGATGGTGAGATGCGTGCCGTACAGCCCGCACGAAAGGAGATCGACTCCGACCTCAGCGTGGATATCTACCTGAAAGGGGACAGCTACGAAATACGCGTGCAGTCGAGCCTGGCCATGAACGACGAAGCAACCTTGCAGATGGTGGCTGAAGCCGTCAGAGTAGCCGTCAACAACATGGTGGCCCACCCCGAGGCGACGCTCGGCGAACTCGACCTCGTCAGCGACGAAGAGCGTGAAGCCCTCGTACAGCTTGGCACGGGCGAGCATTTGGACATCGATCCACAGATGACCTTTGTGAAGGCTTTTGAACAGCAAGCAAGAAAGACGCCCGACAACCTGGCCGTGGCAGATGCCACCGATAGCCTGACTTACGGCGAGTTGTCGCGCCGTTCCAATATTCTCGCACACCGGCTGATAGAGAGCGGTGTGAAGCCTGGCGACTTCGTGGCCGTCATGCTCCCCCGCACGATTGCGTTCCCGCTCGCCGTCATTGCCATTCACAAGGCCGGCGCCGCCTATGTACCAATAGACTTGGAATACCCCGAAGAACGCCAAAAGTACATGCTTGATGACTGCCAGGCAAAGGTCGTCATCGACAGCCAGTTCCTCTCATCACTCTTCACACCCGCACCCCCGCACCCCCGTACCCCCGTTGAAGTCATCGACCTCTCCACCCCCGACGGCCTGGCTTACATGATCTACACTTCAGGCTCCACGGGTCGTCCCAAGGGCGTAATGATAGGGCAGTCAGCCTTATGGAATTTCGTCAATACGGCCATTCATGCCATTGGTCTCACAGCAGCCGACCGTGTGGGTAGCCACTTCTCATTCTCGTTTGACGGGCATGTTGAGGACCTGTTCCCCATCCTTACATTAGGTGGTTCTATTCATATCATGCCCTCCGAGATTCGCCACAATTTGGAGAAAATCAAGCAGTTCCTGACCGACAACAATATCACATACGCAGGTTTCACGACACAGGTAGCCGTCATGATGCTGAACACTTATGGCGATGACCTGCCAATAAGAGCTATCAATAGCGGTGGCGAGAAGATGCCTCCTGCCTATAGTGACCGCATCACCATCATTAACAGCTACGGGCCGATGGAGTGCACTTGCGTGTCTTCCTATTATACGCTGCCCCGTGGCGTGCATGTTGACAACGTTCCTATCGGCCGGCCGGCTCTCAACAGTTACTACTTCCTCATCGATCCGATGGGGCGGCTTGTACCTCGGGGAACTGTCGGCGAATTATGCTTTGCCAGCCAACAAGTGGGGTATGGCTATTGGCAACAGCCTGAGCAGACAGCGGCAGTCTTTACCAACTGTCCTTTCTTGCCTGCTCAAGCCAATGGAAAACCAGTACTAATGTACCACACCGGCGACCTGTGCCGCTGGAACAATGAGGGCTTGCTCGAGTTCGTTGGTCGTACCGACGGTCAGGTGAAGCTTCGTGGTTACCGCGTCGAGCTGGGTGAGATAGAAAGTTGCGCCTCCAACTTCAAGGGCATCAGCCAGGCGGTAGCTGTCATCCGCCCCATCAAGGGCAGCGACACGCTCTGCCTCTACTATACGGCGGACGGCGATACTGTGGTTGATGCCGACGAGCTGCGCCGGTTCCTGGGTCGCACACTGGCCGACTACATGGTGCCGACGGCATACCTGCAGCTGGACGTGCTGCCCCTGACACCCAACGGTAAGGTAGACCGTCGCAGGCTACCCGAACCGACGCTGCGGCAGGAGGCCATCGTAGCACCCGCCACAGAGTTGGAGCAACAGCTCTTTGACATCGTGGCCAGACAGTTGGGAACCGTCGACTTCGGCGTCACTACCGACCTCGTGACCCTCGGAATGTCCTCGATTGACGCCATGCGCCTGAGTCTGGCTATCGGTCAGCAGACGGGACTGAAGATAAACGTGGGTGAGCTTCTGGCGAACCCCACCATCCGCCACATGGCAGAGACCGCCCGTCGCCAACAGGCCGACGTCGACCTTGCCGAGTTCCACCACGAGCAGGACAGCTACCCGCTGACCGCCAACCAGCGCGGTGTCTACATAGACTGGGAACTGAACCGCGACACCACGCAGTACAACGTGCCTGTAGCCATCTGCCTCGGAGAGACCGATGCCAGCAGGCTGGCCGATGCCCTTAGGCAGGTTGTCGATGCCCACAGCTACATCAAGACCCGCTTGGAAATCCGTGACGGCAGCGTGGTGCAGTTGCGCCGCGATGAAGCCCCCGTGCAGGTTTCCGTCTCCGCCGTTGACAGCGAGCCCGACCGTGACTTTTTCCAGCAGCGCGTCAGGCCCTTCAACCTTTTCACCGACGACCTGTACCGCCTGGAGGTCTACACCTATGGAGGGCGCACATGGCTCTTCATGGACTTCCACCATATTGTGACTGACGGTCTGTCGGATGCCGTGTTCTACCGTGACCTTCTGGCCGCCCTTCACGGCACGCAGCCCAAGAAGGAGACGGTGACCGCCTTCGACTACGCCCTGTACGAGCACCAGTTCTGCGGCACCGACCGCCATGCCGAGGCACGCGACTACTTCGACCGTTTGCTTGCCGGTGCCGAGGCAGCCTCCTACCCACGTACAGCCAACGGCACGGCGCACAAGGTGGCCTCTATTACGTCTACCGTTGCCGACAGCGATGCCATTCGCAATGCCTGTCGCCGCATGGGCATCACGCCCAACTCCTACTTCCAGACCGTGTTGTCCCAGGTGCTGCACCGCCTGACGCGACAGGAGCGCCTGATGCTGGCTACTGTCTCAAACGGCCGTTCGCTGGCCCAGACGGAGGGCATCATGGGCATGTTTGTCAGGACGCTGCCCCTGGTCTCCGTGGACGGTGATGCCGCCGGCACCACTTTTGCCGCCGCCGCCCAGTCCATTCACCGCCAGAGCATCGAGAGCATGAACCGCGACTTCTATCCCCTGACGGAGGTGGTGGAGCGCCATAGACTACGCCCAGAAATACTCTATGCCTTCGAAGGCGGCATCTACGATAATATAGCTGCATCCTTCAGTTCCGACGCCGACGTAATTTTGCTTACCCTCGACACGCCGAAGATGCCTGTGGAGGTAACAGTCTATCCTGACCGTCAGGGTGTCTACACGATATTCCTAAACTTTGATACGGCCCTCTACTCCCAGGCCTCGATGACGGCACTGGCCAGTGCGCTGACCGCCTGTGCTACCTCTGCTGCAAAAGAGAATATCCTACTTAGTGACATAGAGTTGACCACCGATGAGCAGCGTGCTGCACTCGTCGAACTTGGTAAGGGTGAGCACTTTGACCTGTCCCCAACCGAAACGCTGGTCAGTCTTTTCCGTCAACAGGCGTCTGCTACTCCCGATGCAATAGCCGTGGTGTATGAAGACTGCCAGATGACTTACCGCAAACTGGATGAGTTGACTGATCGTTTAGCAGCACACCTTATTAATAATTACCAGATACAATCCGAGGAGGCAGTCGGCGTGATGATTGACCGCTCGGAGTTGATGGTGGTCTATCCGCTGGCCATCATGAAGGCAGGCGGTTGCTATATGCCGCTCGACTTTAGCTTCCCCGCCGACCGTCTGAAGTATATGTGCGACGATGCCGGCATACGTCTGATTCTCAGTGAAAGGCTACGGATAGGCGACGGCACGTCGGGAATGAGTGACCGTGTGGCACAGGCCATGCCCGACTATCAAGGAGCTGTCCTCACAAGCGATGATTTGGCCACGTTGTCGTCCAGCGACATGAAGTTGCCAGTTGTCGGTGCCGGGCAACGCTACGTGCTGCTCTATACTTCGGGCTCCACAGGTTTTCCCAAGGGCGTAGCATTGGAACATCACAATATGGTAAACTACTGCTATTGGTATGCCAAGGAATGCCGTCTGTCGCCAGTCGATCATGTGATGGCATATGCTAACTTCGGCTTCGATGCCCACATGCTCGATATATTCCCCACGCTGTCGGCAGGTGCTAGCGTCTATATTCTGTCCTCTGAGATACGTATGGACTTGAAGGCCATGAACCAATATATGGAGGCCAACGCCATCAACGTTGCCTTTATTACCACTCAGATAGGCTATCTGTTTGCCACCACGATGGACAACAAGTCACTACGACTACTGGCCACTGGCGGTGAGAAATTATTGCCGCTGAAAAAGCCGCACTTCGACATGTACAACCTTTACGGCCCAACGGAGGCTACAATTGGTCCGACCTACTTCAAGATAGACAAGGACTTCGATTCCTCCATCATCGGCAGTCCGATAGCCAACGTACAACTGTATGTGGTGGACAGTGACATGCGTCTTGTACCACGCGGTGTATCTGGCGAACTGGTCATTTGTGGCGAGGGAGTAGCGCGCGGTTATCTGCATCCCACAGAGGCAGATGCTGCAAGGTTTACCACGTTCTTCACAGAGCGAAGTGGCGAAGCCGAGCGCATTGGTCAGCGTGCCTACCGCACGGGAGACATGGTGCGCTGGACGGATGACGGCAACCTTGAATTCCTTGGGCGTGTTGATAATCAGGTGAAGTTGCGTGGCCTTCGCATCGAGATGGGCGAGATAGAAAGCCGTGCCTCAAAGTATGATGGCATCGGTCAGGTGGCCGCCGCCGTCAAGAAGATCGGTGGCGTAGAGAACCTCTGCCTGTATTATACGGTGTCCGATGAATGTGCAGTCGATAAGGATGACCTGAAGGCCTTTCTCGCCGAGACACTGACCGACTACATGGTTCCGACAGCTTACATGCAGTTGGATGCCATGCCGCTCAATGCCAACGGCAAGATTGATCGCAGCCAGTTGCCTGCTGTTGACGAGAGCCTGCTGCATGTCGAATATGTAGCACCGGAAAGCGAACTGGAAAAGTTGATAGTCAGCGGTTTTGAAAAAGTGTTGAATCAGGAGAAGATCAGCGTGAACGACGATTTTGTACGTCTTGGAGGCGATTCGTTGGGTGCCCTCAAACTCGTCTTTTCCCTGGGCGAACGGGGCATCACGGTGTCCGACGTGCTGAGTCTGCGTACGCCCGCTGCCATTGCACGTCATGCGAAGGGCATTAATGGTCAATGGTCAATGGTCAATGGTCAATCTGTCAACCTGGATAAGTATTCGATAGAGAGCGGATGTCCGCTGAACAATACGCAGGTGTTCATCTTCCAGGATATTGTCAAGTTCAATAAATATGATTCCTACCTGATTCCCTCCCTTATTCCAATCGACAGGAAATATACAGATGAGCAGATCAGGAATGCATTGGACGCTGTGTTTACTGCGCATCCCGTGCTGACCATGCATGTGGCCATGAGGGACGGCGTGCCGTATATGGAGAAGGGTGACAAGCCCGCCGTGATGAAAGGGTCGCTGAACCCGCTGAAGATACTGTCGTTGCTGACATCCGGCTTCGACCTGTACAGCAGCCTGTCACGCCATGTCATCATAAGGATTCCGGGCCGGTGCTATCTGCTGTCTGTTATCCACCACCTGATTTTCGACAAGATATCCCTAAATGTCTTCTGTCGCCACTTCCAGCGTGCGCTGGAGGGAGATTCCCTTGATTTTGTGGATGATCATTTCTTAAAGATATCTTCCTTCCATCAAGAGGTGAGAAGTACGGAGCAGTATGCCGAGATGGACAAGTATATCCGTTCCATGCTGGGCAACCTGAGCGAAACCAACTTCTACAGGAATCCCGGAAAGCATGGCCGACCTGGCTACCACAAGCGTGAACTGGAAATAGACCGTGAGCAGGTGAACAGATTTACCGACCGCTTCGGCATCACAAAGAATATCCTGTTTACGGCGGCTATGTCCATCACCTTGTCCAAACTGGCGGGTAACGATGACGTATTTTTTGGCTTTCTTGATAATGGTCGCGACCGGTTCAATAATTTCGAGGATCTTGGTCTGTATATCAACGGAATGCCGATTGTCGCCCATGTGGATCATCACGACATGGGGGCTTTCTTGGAGCGTCTGAGCGACGTCTATTATAAACTGAGCCAGAACAGCTACTTCCCCTTCGCATCATTGGTACAGGAATTCAATATCTTCCCCATTATCCTGTTTCAGTTCTTCCCCGACTGGATTACGGAAAACGGGAAGCATGACCATCTGCCACAGAACGAGACACTGATCAACGCAGCTATCTCCACGCAGAAGAACTTTATGGTCGAGGCACTGGTGGATGTCATTGAAATGAAAGACAGCTACACTATAGACATCGCTTATTCCGGTTATTATTCCAGGAAGATGATGAAAGCGCTGGCAAAGACGTATAATGAAACCATCATTCAGATGTTGAAGAGTGAAGAACGAACACACGGGCAAACGCGATAAAATTATGTTAAATTTTGCTTTTCTATCGTTATTTCACAAATAACAATGTATTTTTGCACTTTAAAAACATTAACAAGGCATAGACATTAAAAAGTAACACTTATGAAAAAGATGATGAATTGGGTGATGGCCGCCATTCTGATTTGCGGTGCAGGTGTATTCACATCGTGTTCGTCGGATGACGATGAGAATGTGTCAATAGATGTAAATTACAACCCGTCAACCGAAACGCGTTCGTTCAACAGGGTATTAGACCGTGTGAAGAGCGACTTGGCAGAGATTAACTTTCAGGACTTGGATATCTTGATCAAATCCCTGAGGGAAGGTACTGCAACAATCAGCTGTACGGACCACAACGATGCGGGCATCAAGAAGGCCGTCGTTGACCTGCGAGTGCTGTTGGAGAACTTTTTTGCCGTCGACAGCAAAACGGATACCGACGGCGGGAACTGGCGTCTTGGAGATTTGAGCATGACGTTGAGGCTGGCTATGGAAGCGTGCATTTCCTTTGAAAAGACTGCCGACAAGCAGTATACCGGTGAGGGTCTGTATGAGGAATCACTCTTTGTCGAAATCAACGATATGCTAAGCTATGAAATCATTTATTCTGTAGATAAGAGAATGGATATCGTAGTGTCAGAATTGGGTACCGATGAGTTGCGCACGATGACCATCAAAAAGAACGGCGCGACGGTGCTGGCCATCGTCAACGAAGAAGTCTTCGACCACGGTTTGAAGGACCAGCAATTCTTCATCGCGAAACAGAAGAAGGGCTATGTGGAGTATGGTCATAAGAAATTCGTGTTAGACCGTACAGGGTATAATGCCGACTATGTCGTCTCTCATCTCAAGTATATTAATCAAGGCACTGAAGTGCTCGGCATCACGTTGCAGGCAGAGAGCGATCTCAATTGGGAAAACTTGTTGCACCACGACGTCGTATTCACAGGTGAACTTGGAATCAGCATGATAGATGGTGCTTTTGAGATAGTCAGTGACATCAAGAACATGAATGCGTTCATGATTGAGGGTTTGAAACTGGCAGGTATTGCCGTGACAGGCACCACGAAGGAGAAATGCCAGAAGAGTTGCGACGACTTCAATGCCGTGGTTACCAGCAAATTGCTGTCAACGGGCAAGGATGCCGGTACAATTGACGTCGAAGCCGTAGCCGTTGACAGCGAGCGCGACATCTACCGTCCTGGGATCATCGTACAGTCAAAATTGATCAATAATGGTG
Organism: Prevotella sp.; assembly: GCA_017447515.1. Classification (GTDB taxonomy): domain Bacteria; phylum Bacteroidota; class Bacteroidia; order Bacteroidales; family Bacteroidaceae; genus Prevotella. The sequence goes on from JAFSNG010000011.1 coordinate 11,084, forward strand.
AGAAAGCAACCTTCAAAGAATTCTTGGAGGCAATGGGGGGCACATTTGAAAGCTTGTTGAAAGGCCTGATTGAATGATAACTTATCCACTACTGCAATCACAATTAGGCGTGCTGCTACAGAGCATGCAGCACCCCGGTTCAACACAATATAACCTGCCCAACTACATCTTCATGCCCCTGTCGATGACGATGGAGCGGGTTGCCAGCGCCATGCACACGGTTCTCGAGTCGTTTCCTGAACTGCACACGCGGTTTGTCACCGACGAACAGGGTGACATTCGCCAGTGGTGCGACAGGGAGATGACCATCCCCGTGATCACACGCAAGTGTACGGAGGCGGAACTGCAGGCATATCTCAGCGACGGTTTTATCCGCCCGTTCGACCTGTTTGGCAGTGAGCCGCTCTTCCGCGTGGAAGTCATTGAGACCGAGGAGCGGCTCTGTCTGCTTGCCGACGGCCATCACGCCATTGTCGACGGCATGTCGTTTGTACCCGTTCTAACATCGGCCTTTGCCCAGGTTTTCGAGGGCGGGAGCATAGAACCCCAGCCTTACGGCATGTATCAGGCTGCCGAAGCTGAGTCCGCGTCGTTCGGCACGGAGGCCTACCAGCGCGCCAAGGAGTACTACGCCCAGAAGTTCGGCGGACTGGAGATGGTGACGCTGAGCCGTAGCCAATATGGTACGATGGGGCGCATGGAGCGCCGTACGACCACGGTGAGCCGTCAAGCGTGTGACGACTGGTGCCGCGAGCACGGCGTGCAGCCCAACCTGCTATTCCAGGCTGCCTTTGGTCACGTCATCTCCGTCCTCAGCCATCAGCAACAAGTGGCCTACGCCGCCGTCAATCACGGCCGTATGGACAAGCGGCTGCGTAACTGTGTGGGCATGTTTGTGAAGACGGTCCCCCTGATGGCCAATGTCGAGCCCTCGCAACGGGTTGTCGATTTCGTGAAAAGCCAGCGCAGCGAACTGATGAGCACCATCCGCTATGGCATCTACCCCTTCACCCACTTCTGCTCCGACCTTGGCATGAAGCCCGGCATCACCTTCAACTTCATGGCTTTGGCCGACATGGAGGAGCATATCATGCTCAGCGATGGTGAGATGCGTGCCGTACAACCCGTCAGAAAGGAGATTGACTCTGATATCAGCGTGGATATCTATCTAAAAGGTGACAACTACGAAATCCGCGTGCAGTCGAGTCTGGCCATGAACGATGCCCAGACCATACAGATGGTGGCCGAAGCCATCAGGGTAGCCGTCTGCAACATGATAGCCCATCCCGACGCAACGCTCGGCGAACTCGATATCGTCAGCGACGAGGAGCGTGACGCACTCATACAGCTTGGCACGGGCGAGCATTTAGACATAGACCCGACGATGACATTCGTGAAGGCTTTCGAGCAGCGGGCGTGTCAGCAGCCAGACCGCTTGGCCGTGGCCGACACGATCAATAGCATGACCTACGGCGAACTATCGCGCCGTTCCAACGTGCTGGCACACAGGCTGATAGAAAGCGGTGTGAAGCCCGGCGACTTCGTAGCCGTCATGCTCGAACGCACCATTGCGTTTCCGCTGGCCGTCCTTGCCATTCATAAGGCTGGTGCCGCCTATGTACCTATCGACTTAGGGTATCCTGAGGAGCGCAAGCAATACATGCTCGACCACAGTCAGGCAAAAGTGGTCGTTGACAGACAGTTCATGTCAGGAGTCAGGAGTCAGGAGTCAGGAGTCAATACACCCATCGACCTCTCTACGCCTGACGGACTGGCCTACATGATTTATACCTCAGGTTCTACAGGCAAACCCAAGGGCGTGATGATTCATCAGGCCGGACTATGGAACTTTATCAATTCCACCATCGACATGGAGCATCTGACGGCCGACGACCGTATCAGCGCCCATCGCTCCTTCTCGTTCGATGCCCACATACAAGACATTTATCCCGTGCTGACCGTCGGCGGTAGCCTGCATATCATGCCTTCAGAGATACGCCGAGACCTCCATGCCATCCGTCAGTTCATCATCGACAACCGGATTACTATAGCAGGATTTACCACTTCGATAGGTATGCTGATGCTTGACACATTCGACGACCTTCCCATACGCCTCTTGAACGTAGGTGGTGAGCGACTGCATGACGTGTATAGTGACAACATCGTCATTGTCAACTGCTACGGACCTACTGAGTGTACGGACGATATCTTCTTCTATCGGGTAGAGCCTGGCCAACGGTTCCATAATGTCCCCATAGGACGTCCGGTTTCTAACAGCCACTGCTTCCTTGTCGACACACAGGGGCGTCTTGTACCCCGTGGTGCTGTCGGCGAATTGTGCTTTGCCGGTGTCCAGATGGCCAGCGGCTACTGGCAGCAGCCTGAGTTGACAGCTGAGAAGTTCACCGACTGTCCCTTCCTCTCACCTCTCAAAATGTACCATACCGGTGACCTGTGCCGTTGGAATGCAGAAGGACTGATGGAGTATGTCGGACGTAAAGATGACCAGGTGAAGTTGCGCGGCTTCCGTATAGAGTTTGGCGAGGTGGAGTCATGTGCCACCCGCTTCGAGGGAATCAGCCAAGCTGTGGCTGTCGTCAAGAAACTGGCAGGCAGTGATACACTCTGCCTTTACTATACTGCTGATGATGCGAACACAACCATCGATGCCAGTGAACTGCGCCGGTTCATGGGCAAGACGCTAGCTGAATATATGGTGCCGGCAGCATATACCCAGTTAGATGCCCTGCCCAGGACACCAAGCGGTAAGGTGGATCGTCGCCAACTGCCGGAGCCACACATCACAACCCAAACTGACTATGTAGCTCCCCAGACCAAGGCGGAAGAGACACTCGCACGACTGATGGGCGACGTACTCTCCTTGAGCGAGCCCATCAGCATGACCGACAGCTACTTTGCCCTTGGCGGCGACTCTATCAAGCTCATTCGTCTGGTGACCATGCTCCACGACGAAGGCTTTACGGCACCCATCAGCGACCTGATGCTATGCACCACCCTACGCGACATGGCCCGTATGCTCGTCAGCAACAGCGATGGCCCCGCCATATCACAAGAGCCCGTGGTAGGTGCCATCATGCCCAGCGCCATCCAGCAACGTTTTCTCACTAGCCATTTGCCACATTCCGAGCGCTACACCCAGTCGGTGGTGCTCCGTGCTTTGCAGCCCGTCGACGCAACGGTCCTTCAGCAGGCACTGCAAGCTCTGGTTGTACATCACGACATGCTGCGCGCTTCTGTCGTTAACGATACCATCGTGATACGTCCCACGACCGATGACCACCTGTTTGCGTTCAATGAGATAACACTACGAAGTCAAGATGACGTGGAAAAGGCAGTAGCAGATGCTATACACCGCGAAGGAGAACTGATTGACCTGGAGCATGGTCCCATTCTGCGTGTTGTGCTGTTGCATACTGCCGACGGCGACTGTCTGGTGATGGTCTGTCATCTCTTAGCCTGCGACGGTGTGTCGTGGCGCATCCTGACCGATGACCTTTCTACGGCTCTAAGGCAACTTGCCGCCGGTCATCTTATATCATTACCAGCGAAGACCCACGCCTTCAGCTACTGGACAGACACGGTAGCCCGCTACCGCGACAGCTATCTCCTCTCTATGGAGAAGCCCTATTGGCTGAGCGTCCAACAGCAGATGGAAAACATGGAGTTGACACGCGTCGATGATAGTCTGCAAGTAAAACGGCAGTTGATGGTTACCTTAGAAGGCGAGCCGCTAAGGCAGTTGCTCACCACATCGGCCAAGGTATACAACACCGAATTCAATGACTTGCTATTAACAGCACTCTGCCTGTCCTACCACCAGCTGACGGACTCCACCGACCTGACCCTACAGTTGCAGGGACACGGTCGTGAACCCCTGCACGAACTGGTTGTTATCGACCGCACCGTGGGATGGTTCACCTCCATCTATCCTGTTGTCATCAGCGGCATCAGCGACGATGTGCGTAGTGACATCCGCCACGTCAAGGAACTGCTACGGGCTGTTCCCAATAAAGGTATCGGTTACGGCATCCACCAGTACATTCCTTCGCAGGAGGGGGACGTTGCCCTCCGAACAGACCTGATTCCGCTCATGGGATTCAACTATCTGGGCGAGGCTGCCGGTATTGGTGGTAATGACGTGTTTACAGCCGACGAAAGCCTGTTCCTGAGTGAAGGCTTGATGACAGGCTACAGCGTGACCATCAACTGCGCCATCGTCGAGGGGCGCTTCATTGCGCGATTCGAATACGACAAGGAAATGTGGACAGACGAAAAGGCACAGCAGTTGGCTGACGGTTTCATTGACGGCTTAGCACAAGTGGCCCGACACACGTCACAGGTAGCCGTTCCGGAGCCCACAGCCTCCGACTTCGGTGCAACAGGATGGACTGAACAGCAATACCAGGACGTCGTCAGTCATTTCGCCGCCCGTGGCGAGACGCTACAGCGCGTCTATCCGCTCACGCCCTTGCAGGAGGGCATGCTGGCGGCCTATCTCTCCGACCCCAACTCGACGGCCTATCGCCTGCTGTTCCGTTTTTCAATGGCTATACTTCCCTCAGAGGATGCGCTCAGGAATACACTCGACTACCTTGCCACGAAGCATGAGGTGCTGCGCACGGCCTTCCTCTACGAAGGAGTGCCCCACCCCTGCCAGGCCATCGTCAGTCGACAGCTTGGTCTGGAGATGCTTGACTTAACGGGTGAGTCCGATACTGACGCTGCCGCCGCTCGTATTCATCAGGAGCAGCTGCACCGTCCGCTCAGCCTGACCGATGACTCCCTTTTCCGCATAGTCTGCATGAAGACTGGCGACAATAGCTGCCAGCTCTTAATATTCATGCATCATATCATTCACGATGGATGGTGCCTCCCCGTTGTCTTCCGTGACTTCCTGATGAAGATGGAAGCTGAGGCAGATGGCAAACCGTTAACCATGAACCATGAACCATTAACCATTAACCATTACGAGACATTTGTCCGCCAACTGCTGTGCCGCGACAGGAAAACCGGTCTGGCCTACTGGAGGAACTTGCTGGAAGGTTACGACACACGCGCAGCTATTCCATCCTATGGGAAGCCATCGCCCACACCGGCAAAACCACTCATCAGACATACCTTCGACAAGACGTTGGCCGCACAGCTGCTTCAACTGGCCGCCACCGCCGGTGTCACGCTGAACACCGTGTTGGAATTAGGCTGGGGTCTGTTGCTTCAGTCATTTTGCCGGACTGACGATGCGGTATTCCTCAGGGTGGTATCCGGTCGTAACAACACCACCAGCGACGACAGCCAGCTTGTCGGACTCTGCATCAACAGCGTGCCTGTCAGAGTGCGCACAGTTTCCACGGATAGCGTCACACAGTCGCTGAAAACCCTCCAAGCCCAGGCAGCACAATCGGCCACGTACGACTTCTGTCCGTTGTCCGACATACAGACGCAGACTGGGCTCGGATCGTCACTTTACCAGTCGGTGATGGCCTTCGAGAACTATCCCCTCAGCGATACTCTTTTGACCGTTGGCCAAAAATGGGACATCAAGCCTGTCCAGATAGAGGAAGAAGCATTCAGTGAACTGTCCGTTACCATCAATCCCGAAGCAGACGGAGCACTACAGCTTACCTTCACCTACGACACGTCGCTCTATGGTGAACAGCAGATGCGACAGATTGCCGACACCTTCGAGACCATTGTCACGAATATGGCCGCCATGCCTGAGGGGCCAATCAGCGAATTACCCCTGATCACTGAGGAAGCCAAAGCAGCATTGATACAGCTTGGCACGGGCAAGCACCTCGACATCGACCCGACGATGACTTTCGTGAAGGCCTTCGAACGACAAGCAAATCTGCATCCCGACCGCCTTGCCGTAGCCGATGCCACCGACAGCCTGACCTACGGCGAGCTGTCGCGCCGTTCCGATATATTGGCACACAGACTGATAGAGAGCGGTGTCCGTCCCGGTGATTTCGTGGCCGTCATGCTCGACCGCACCATTGCGTTCCCGCTGGCTGTCATTGCCATCCACAAGGCCGGTGCCGCCTACGTGCCCATCGACCTGGAATATCCCGAGGACCGACAACAATACATGCTCAGCGACTGCCAGGCAAAAGTGGTCGTTGACAACGAGTTCATGTCAGGAGTCAGGAGTCAGGAGTCAGGAGTCAATACACCTATCGACCTCTCTACGCCTGACGGACTGGCCTATATGATCTACACCTCAGGTTCTTCAGGCAAGCCCAAGGGCGCCATGATTCATCAGGCAGGACTCTGGAACTTTATCAATTCCGTCATCGACATGGAGCGTTTGACGGCCGACGATCGTATCAGCGCTCATCGATCCTTCTCGTTCGATGCACATATTGAGGATATGTTTCCTGTCCTTACTGTAGGCGGTTCACTCCACATCATGCCCGAAAACATCAGGCGCGACCTGGCAGCCATCCGCGACTTCCTGTTTGAGCACCGCATTACAGGCGGAGGATATGCTACACCTATTGCTACCTTGTTGCTCAATACATACAACGATCTGCCCGTCCGGTTCATGACTGCTGGTGGTGAGAAGTTGGCTGGTGTCTACAGCGACCATATCGAGATTATCAATGTGTATGGCCCGACGGAATGTACGGACGACACGTCATACTACAAAATCCAGCCAGGCTGTCTAATCAGCAACATTCCTATCGGGCAGACTGTTGCCAACTGCTATCATTTCATTATTGATACCAAGGGACGGCTTGTGCCTCATGGTGCAGAAGGCGAACTATGTTTTGCTGGCGTACAAGTGGGATATGGCTATTGGCAGCAGCCGGAACTGACGGCGGAGAAATTCTGCGACTGTCCCTTCCTCTCACCTCTCACCTCTTACCTCTCACCTCTCACCTCTTACCTCTCACCTCTCAGAATGTACCGTACTGGCGACCTGTGCCGCTGGAACGAAGAGGACCAGCTTGAGTTCCTTGGCCGTATTGACGAGCAGGTGAAGTTGCGCGGCTACCGTATAGAACTGAGTGAGATTGAAAATTGTGCCTCCAAGTTCGAAGGCATCAGCCAGGCAGTGGCCGTCATCCGACCCATTGGGGGCACTGATACACTGTGCCTCTATTATACCGCCAACCAGGGAGCTACGGTCGATGCCGATGAACTGCGTGAGTTCTTGAGTCGTACATTAGCTGAGTACATGTTACCTGCTATATATATGCAGACAGACGTACTGCCACTGACACCAAACGGTAAAATTGACCGCCGAAGCTTGCCAGAGCCAACCATTTCCGCCCAAAAGGAATACGTAGCTCCTGCGAACAAGTCAGAAGAGGTCATTGTGCGTTTGTTGGGCGACGTGCTATCATGGCACGGTCCCGTCAGCATGCTCGACAACTTCTTTACTCTGGGAGGCGACTCCATCAAAATGATTCAATTGGTGAGCCTGTTGTACAACGAGGGTTATACGGCACAGGTGAGTGAACTGATGAAATGCAGGACCGTACGCGACATGGCCCGCACAGTGGTCAGCAGCAGCGACGGCCTTGCCATCGCACAGGAACCTGTGACGGGAACCATCACGCCGGGTGCCTTCCAGCGACGTTTCCTCAGCTGGCAGCTCGCACAGCCTGGCCGGTTCGTCCAGTCGATAGTACTCCGCACTTCTAAATCCATCGACCCGGAACTTCTGCGGCAGGCGCTACAGGCATTGGCTGTGCATCATGACATGTTGCGCGCCACCGTTGTCGGCAGCTCCATCGTGATACGCCCCACGACCGACGAACATTTGTTCGCGCTCGACGAGGACACACCCAAACCCATTGATCTGGAGCACGGCCCCATTTTACGAGCAGTGCTGCAGCATGCTGCCGACGGTGACCGTCTGCTGATGGTCTGTCATCATATTGCTGTTGACGGCGTGTCGTGGCGCATCCTGGCCGATGACCTCCACACGGCAATGACTCAGCTTGAACAGGGGCAGACCATCGTCCTGCCGAAGAAGACTCATTCGTTCGCTTATTGGACAGACGTCGTCAGCCGATACCGCGATAGCTATCAGCTGTTAGCGGAGAAGCCTTACTGGCAACAAGTACAGGAGCAGATGGAAAGCATGGAGCTTACCACCACTGGTGGCATGCAGACACGACACCTGACGGTGACTTTGGAGGGCGAGCCGCTGAAGCAGCTTCTTACCCAGTCGGCCAAGGCATACAACACCGAAATCAACGATCTGATGCTGACTGCCCTCAGCCAGTCGTACTACCGACTAACGGGCAACAACGCCCTAACCATACAAATGGAGGGACACGGCCGCGAGCCGCTCCATGAGCCAGTAGTCACCAACCGAACGGTAGGCTGGTTCACCTCTTTCTATCCTGTCATTATACAAGGTATCAGTGGCGACATCCGCCACGATGTGCGTATGGTTAAGGAACAGCTGCGCACCGTACCCAACAAGGGTATCGGCTATGGTATCCTACAATATATAGAATCGCATGAGGAAGACACCATGCTCCGCACCGACCTGACACCGCTCGTGGGTTTCAACTACTTAGGTGAGGTGGTAAACAACGAAGGGGAAATAGTGTTTACTGAACCATTGGGAATTCCCCAACCTTCCGTCGATATCAACTGCGCCATCGTCGAGGGGCGCTTCATGGCACGTTTCGTATACGATGCAACTCGCTGGACCGACGACAAGGTAAAGCAGCTGGCCGACGGCTTTGTGGAAGACCTTGCCAGCGTGGCAGCCCACACGGCACAGGCCACCGCCCCAGAGCCTACAGCCTCTGACTTCGGAGCCACAGGGTGGACCGAGGAGCAGTTCCAGACTATCGTCAGCAACTTCGCCAGCCGTGGTGAGCAGCTACAGCGCATCTATCCGCTCACACCCATGCAGGAAGGTATACTGATTACCTATCTTTCCGACCGCGACACGACAGCATACCGCCTGCTGTTCCGTCTATCATTATCGACACTTCCCACCAAGGAAGTGCTGCGACATACGCTCGACTATCTTGCCGCCAAACATGAAGTGCTGCGCACAGCCATACTCTACGACGGCGTGCCCCACCCCTGCCAGGCCATTGTCAGCCGACAGCTGGGACTGGAGATGCTCGACTTGACGGGTGAGCCCGATACTGACGTTGCCGCCGCACGTATTCATCAGGAGCAGCTCCACCGTCCGCTCAGTCTGACCGATGACCCATTATTCCGTCTGGTTTGCATGAAGACAGGCGACAATAGCTGCCAGCTCTTAGTATTCTTGCACCATATCATCACCGACGGATGGTGTCTCCCCCTTATCTTCAGCGACTTCTTGAAGAAGATGGAAGCCGAAGCAGATGGCAAACCATTAACCATTAACCATGAACCATTAACCATTAACCATTACGAGACATTTGTTCGTCAACTGCTGCGCCGCGACCGCAAAGCCGGTCTGGCCTACTGGAAGAATCTGCTCGCGGACTACGACTCGCGAGCAGCCCTGCCGTCGTATGGGCAGCCCACTGAAAAGAACAAGAAACCATTTGTCAGGCATACACTCGATGAGTCGCTGACCACCAAGCTGCGCCAGTTGGCCGCCAGGAGCGGTGTCACGCTGAACACCGTCATGGAGCTGGGCTGGGGCCTGGTGCTGCAGTCTTTCTGCCGGACTGACGATGCCGTGTTCCTCAGGGTGGTATCCGGTCGCGATAGTAGTGATGGCAACAACAGCCAGCTCGTCGGACTGTTCATCAACAGTGTGCCCGTCAGGGTACATACTTCAGGCACAGACACTGTTGTCCATTCGCTGCAAGCCCTTCAGAAGCAGTCGGCGCAATCTGCCGCCTACGACTTCTGTCCGCTGTCAGAGATACTATCGCAAAGCGAACTCGGTTCGTCGTTGTACCAGTCGGTCGTGGCTTTCGAAAACTATCCCATCGATGATCTGTGGGCAGCCATTCCCAAATGGGATATCAAGCCCGTCCAGATTGAGGAAGAAGCATTCGGTGAGCTATCCATTGCCATCAGTCCAGAACGGGAGGGAACGCTTCGGCTGACCTTCACCTACGACACATCTCTCTATGGTGAACAGCAGATTCGACAGATTGCCGACACCTTCGAGACCATTGTCAGGAACATGGCCGCCTTGCCCGAGGGACCAATTAGCGAATTACCCCTGATTACCGAGGAAGCCAAAGCAGAATTGGTAGAACTTGGCCGTGGCGAGCAACTTGATTTCGATCATAAAGATACGCTGGTGAGCCTGTTCCGAAGACAGGCGACAGCCACGCCCGATGCTACTGCCGTTGTCTTCGACGACTGCCAGATGACCTACTGCGAGTTGGATCAGTTGACCGACTGTCTGGCCTGCCACCTTATTAGTAAATATAACGTGCAGCCGGAGGAAGCCGTCGGTGTGATGATCGACCGTTCCGAGCTGATGGTTGTATATCCACTGGCCATCATGAAGGCAGGCGGCTGCTACATGCCACTCGACTTTAGCTTCCCCACCGACCGTTTGCAATATATGTGTGAGGATGCCGGCGTGCGCCTGATCCTCAGTGAGGGTGACCGTGTGGCACAGGCCATGCCCGGCTATCAGGATTTTGTGTTCAAAGCAGAACAACTGTCCGTCTTGGCTGACCCCATCCGTGACATTCTGTGTTCCCCCGTTGCTGAATCCCGCTTTGTCATCCTCTATACTTCTGGCTCTACGGGGCGTCCCAAGGGCGTGGCCCTTGAGCAGCACAGCATTGTCAACTTCTGTCATTGGTATGTGCGATCTACCGGCATCTCAGCCAGTGACCGCATGACCATGCACGCTGCCTTTGGTTTCGATTGCCACATGATGGAGATGTTCCCCACACTCATGGTTGGTGCTACACTGTATATCATCCCATCGGAGATGCGGTTGGAGATAGAAGCGATGAACGCTTATTTCGAGCAGAATGCTATCACGATGGCTTTTATGACCACACAGGTGGGACATCTCTTCGCCAGCAACGTGAAGAACCATTCGCTCCGTCTGCTCTGCGTAGCGGGTGAAAAACTGATGCCCCTGAAGTACCCAGGCTACCGTGTTGTTAACGGCTACGGCCCCACGGAGGCCACCGTACTCACAACCTGGCTTAATATAGATGCCGACTATGACCGTCCGAATATCGGCCGTCCGCTCTGTGGCTATCAAGTATATGTAGTTGACCCGAACATGAGGTTAGTGCCACGCGGTGTGCCTGGCGAACTGGTCATTTGTGGCGAGGGAGTAGCGCGCGGTTATCTGCATCCCACAGAAACAGATGCAGCAAAATTCACCACATTCTTTGTAGAACAAAGTGGCCAAGCAGGGTGCGATGGCCAGATTGCCTATCGCACAGGCGACCTGGTGCGCTGGGCCGATGACGGCAACCTTGATTTCCTTGGGCGTACCGACAATCAGGTGAAGCTGCGCGGTTTACGTATTGAGATGGGTGAAATTGAGGCCTGTGCCTCCGAATTTGCGGGTATCGGCCAAGTGGCGGCACAAATCATCAACGGCCAATATATCTGCCTCTACTATACGGTTACTGCCGACATGGATATAAACGCACTGAAGCAATACCTTACTGACCACCTTGCCGCCTTTATGATGCCGACGGTCTACATGCAATTGGATGCCATGCCACTCAACGCCAATGGCAAAATAGACCGCCGACATCTGCCTGCTGTTGACGATAGTCTGCTACATGCCGATTATGTGGCGCCAGAAAGCGAACTGGAAAAGCTTATAGTCAGCGGCTTTGAAAAGGTGTTGAACCAGGAAAAAATCAGTGTAAACGATGATTTTGTGCATCTTGGAGGCGACTCTTTGGATGCCCTCAAGCTCGTCTTCTCCTTAGGCGAACGGGGTATCACGGTTGCTGATGTATTAAGTCTGCGTACGCCCGCTGCCATTGCAAGAAGTGCGAAGCGTATTTCTCTTAATCTGGATAAATATTCGATAGAGAGCGGATGCCCGCTGAATAATTCGCAGATGTTCATCTACAATGATATTGTAAAGTTTAATAAATATGATTCCTATCTGATGCCCTCCGTTATTCCAATTGACAGGAAATACAGTGACGAGCAGATCATAAATGCGTTAGATGTCATGTTTACTGCACATCCCGTGCTGACCATGCATGTGGCGCTGAGGGATGGTGTGCCGTATATGGAGAAGGGTGACAAGCCTGCTGTTATGAAAGGGTCGTTGAATCTACTAAAGATACTATCGCATCTGACATCCGGCTTTGACTTGTATAGAAGTTTGTCGAGACATGTCATCGTAAGGATTCCGGGCAAATGCTATTTAGTGTCTGTAGTCCACCACCTGATTTTCGACGCTGTATCCAAGAATGTCTTCTGTCGGCACTTTCTACGTGCGTTAGAGGGCGAATCATTTGGGTTTGTCGATGACCATTTCCTAAAGGTCTCTGCCTTCCATCAGGAGGTGAAAAGCACGGAGCAGTATGCTGAGATGGACAAATATATCCGCACGATGCTGAGCAACCTGAGTGAAGCCAACTTCTATAGGAATCTGGGAAAGCATGGCAAGCCGGGCTACCACAAATGTGAGCTTGGAGTGGACCGTGAGCAGGTGAACAGATTTACCGACCGCTTCGGCATCACAAAGAATATCCTGTTTACGGCTGCTATGGCCATGACCATGTCCAAACTGGTGGGTAACGATGATGTGGCTTTTGGTTTTCTTGACAACGGTCGCGACCGATTCAATAATTATGAGGATATCGGCCTGTATATCAACGGAATGCCGATTGTTGCCCATGTGGATCATCATGACATGGGGGCGTTCCTGGAACGGCTGAGCGACGTCTATTATAAACTGAGCCAGAACAGTTACTTCCCCTTCGCATCATTGGTGCAAGAATTCAATATCTCCCCCATTATCCTGTTCCAGTTCTTCCCCGACTGGATTACGGAAGACGGGAAATATGACCATCTGCCGCAGAACGAGACGCTGATCAACGCTGCTGTCTCCACGCAGAAGGATTTTATGGTCGAGGCACTGGTAAACATCGTTGAAATGAACGGCAAATACATTTTCAAAGTGATGTATTCCGGCTATTATTCCAGGAAGATGATGAAAGCGCTGTCAAAGACGTATAAGGAAACAATCATTCAGATGTTGAGAGTTGAGAGGTAAGCTATGAGGGAGCTGTTCGTTGAGGTGTTTGCCGCTATGAAGGGCAACAGGATGCGCATCGCGCTGACGGGATTTTCCATCGGATGGGGAATCTTCATCTTGATTGTGCTCATCAGTTCGGGACGCGGACTCGTCAACGGCATGAACCAGAACTTCAGGGCTTTCAACATTGGCATAGTGACGGTGACGGCAGGTCAGACATCGCAGCCCTACGAGGGACGCGGCCAGGGACGCACCATCCGACTGTTCGAGGAGGACGCCACGGCCCTGCAACAACTGTTTGGCGACACGGTGACGAATGCCATAGCCGTGGTAAGCCACGCCGTGCAGGCCAGTCGGGGCAAGGAGTACGCAAACACGGTGGTGGACGGCTATACGCCGGGCTATGCTGCTGCGCCGAACATCCGCATTGTGGAGGGGCGCGACATCAACGACCTCGACATGCGCGAGCAACGTAAGGTGTGTGTGATACCCAAACTGCTGAGGAACGCGTTCTTCGGAAACGACTTCGCGCAACACCACACTTCCAAGGAGAGAACAGCAGTTATAGGACAGCATATTCTGCTGAACGGCATCAGTTTCCAAATTGTCGGTATCTACGAACCGGTCGTGATGTTGAATCCCACACGTGCCGTCATCGCTCCGTTAAGCACGGTAAAGAGAATATGGCGCCCTGATGGTGAGCTGAGCCGCATCTACCTGCAGACGGATTTGCTGACCACTGCCGAGCTGAACCGACAATTCAATACCCATGTGGTCGCTCACTTGGCCGCGCGGAAAAGCTTTGCACCGACCGACAGAAAGGCGGTCAGGATAACCAACATCTATGAACTGCCGGTGCTGCTCAGCACCATCGCAGCCGGACTCGTCATCTTTGTCATCGTAGTGGGCTTGGCAACGCTCGTATCAGGCATGGTCGGTGTGTCAAACATCATGATGATTTCCGTGAAGGAGCGAACACGCGAGATAGGCATCCGGCGCGCCATAGGTGCGAAGACGCACCAGATAGTGGAGCTGGTGCTGGCCGAGTCGGTGGTGATTGCGGTCATCTTCGGCTACATGGGCATGATGGCCGGTGTGGGACTGATGGAACTCATGGCGTGGATAGTGGAAAGGACTGGCAACAGCAACATATTCTCCAACCCCACTATCACCGTATCTCATGCGGTGGTGATAACGCTTATCATGATAGTGGTCGGACTGATAGCCGGTTACGTGCCGGCCAAACAGGCGGCAGGCATCAAGCTGGCCGTGGCGGTGCAACCAGGCAAGAGCCAGATGGGGCGCAGGCTGATGACGGCCTTCGGTGTGTTCTGGGGCATCCTGTTGATGACATTGCTCTTAGGCAGCAGCACGGGATTTGGCAACGGCATCGTCGAAAAGCTGAAGAGTCTGCCTCCCAACGAAATGTTCATTGAAACGCTTGAAACCTCTATGCCCTATCGGGGTTTCGGACGGGGACGCACGTGGAAGCTGGACTCACGCGACGAAAAGCTGATTCGCCAGCGCTTCGGGTCTTTGGTGAAGGCGTATAGCCCCATCAACTTTGCTGGTTACCAGAATGTTATTCGGGGTGAGCAAAGTTACCAATACGTGGTATCGGGCGTTGACCCGCAGTTTGTCCATCTGATTCCGCAGAGGGTCACGGTCGGCCGTTTCATCAACGACATCGACATGAGCGAGCACCGCAAGGTGTGTGTCGTCGGCGAACATGTGGCTGACGTGCTGTTTGACAGCCCGGAAGAGACCGTGGGCAGCACTATCAGTGTCAACGGCATGGCACTGACAGTGGTCGGCGTCACCCATTGTACCAATCGCCATGTAAATATCGGTATCGACCTCTCGGAAAGCATCCTCATGCCTTTGCCCACCGAGCAGGCCGCATACGGTCGTGGCGACGAGATTGATTTCTGCTCTGTCACTATGGACGATGCCTTTCCCCTGGAACAACGGAAGGGCGAGATTGTTGCCCTCATCAAGGAGAACCACGCCATTCACCCCGACGACGAGCTTGCCCTGTCGTCACCTACAGTAAGCGAGGAGGCGGCCATGTACAACAACCTCGTCACAGGTAGTGACATCTTGATTTGGATTGTCGGATTAGGAACGTTAATGGCAGGACTGATTGGTATCACCAATATCATGCTCGTTACTGTTCGCGAACGGACTCAGGAGATTGGCATCCGACGCGCCATCGGTGCCAAGCCCATCGATATCATCAAGGATATTATGCTGGAAAGTCTCGTACTGACGTTTAGTGCAGGACTGGCCGGATTGTGTGTGGCGGCATGGATACTACATGCAGTGGACAGTATGCTGCCCCAGGGTGACGACATGCTATTCCAGAATCTTACTATTCCATTCTGGACGGCCATTGGTTCCCTGTTCATCCTTGTGGCGGGCGGACTGCAGGCAGGCTGGATACCCACCCGACGGGCTCTCGCCATCAAGCCTATTGATGCGCTGAGGGAAGAGTAGGGGAGTTGATAAATTGAAAATTGAGAATTGAAAATTGACAATTGAGATATGAAGAAAACATTGAGAATAATCGGTTTATGCCTCTTGGCACTATTCGTGGTCTACACGCTCTACTTTCTCTGGCAAAAGTCGCAGCCTGTGCCCACAGTCTATGAATTGGTAAAGCCCGAGCAACGCACCCTGGTGAAACGGACTACCGTGGCAGGCAGCATGGAGGCCCGGCGCCAGTTGGCGGTAAAGCCCCAGGCCACGGGTGTCATCAGCCGTCTACTGGTGGAACCTGGCGACAGGGTAAAAGCTGGCGACGTAATAGCCACCATCAAGATTATCCCCGACATGGCTCAGCTCAACGAGGCAAAGAGCCGCGTGGAGGCGGCACGCATCAATCTGGCCGAAGTACAGCGGGAGTACGACCGTGTGCAATCACTCTATAAGGACGGCGTGGTGAGCCGCGAGGAGTTCGAGATGAAGAGCAGCC
This sequence comes from Prevotella sp., assembly GCA_017447515.1. GTDB lineage: Bacteria > Bacteroidota > Bacteroidia > Bacteroidales > Bacteroidaceae > Prevotella. The sequence continues at coordinate 27,208 of JAFSNG010000011.1, forward strand.
AGCTGGCGTCGGCACGTGAGAGCATCACCGCCGCAGAGTCGCAGGTGCAGGTCATCACCCGCGGACAGTCAGCCCGTTCGGAAGGCATCAGCATTACCGACCTGCGTTCTACCATGACGGGCGTAGTGCTCAGCGTGCCTGTCAAGGAGGGCGCCTCCGTTTCAGGCACCAGCGCCTTTACCGAGGGTACCACGGTGGCGAAGATTGCCGACATGAGCGACATCATCTTCCGCGGATTCATCGACGAAACGGAGGTGGCCATGCTCAAGGTGGGCATGGACATGGAACTGCACCTCGGCTCTATGCAGGAGGTCACCATTCCTGCCACGCTCGACTACATAGCCCCCGAAGGCGAGATGCAGAACGGCGCGAAGATGTTTGAGGTGAAGGCCACCGCCAGCATCCCCGACAGTGTTACCATCCGCTCCGGCTACAGTGCCAATGCCAGCATTATCTTAGGTACAGCCAGCAACGTGCTGTCGTGTGACGAGACAGCCGTTTCGTTCGAGAACGGCAAGCCTTACGTCTATGTGCTTACCTCCGACCCCGACGACACCGCCCACCAGCAGTTTGAGCGCCGTGCCGTCACCATCGGGCTCTCCGACGGTCTATCCATCGAACTGAAAAGCGGCGTGAAGCCTGGCGAGTTACTTAAGGGAAATCAGAAGAATTAAGTATGAAAAAGTATATCTTATTATTTATTATTTTTTATTTATTATTTAGCCCTGCAAGGGCCCAGCGTCAGTGGACCCTTGACGAGTGCATGGACTATGCCATAGCGCATAATACCGAGATCAGACACCTGCTGCACGAGCAACAGCGGCGCCAGGTCGATTTCCAGGCTAGCAAGGATGCCCGCTTGCCGCGCTTCAGTGGCGACGCCGGCGGCTACATCGGCACATTCCACCACTCAGGCGACGGCAATCGGTTCAATGCCAATGAGTCGCTCTTCAACATAGGGCTGATGGGTGCCGTCCCCCTCTATACTGGCAATCGTCTGTCGAGTCAGATCAAGGCCAACAAATATTCGCTCATGGCAGCTTCCGAGGACGTGCGCTCAGTGGAGAAAGACATCAGGGTACAAGTGGCAGCAGCCTATCTGCAACTGCTCTACAACAAAGGCGAGGCATCCATTGCCCGACAACGGCAGGAAGTCTCACAACTGCTCCTGAAGCGGGCCAGCTCGCTGTTCGACAAGGGTAAACGCCCGGAGAGCGATGTGGCAGAAGCCGAGGCCATGGTGAGCCGCGACGAGGCTCTCTTGGCAGCAGCAGAAGGCGATATCGCATTGGCCTTGCTCGACCTCAGAATGCTCTTGAACCTCCCCGACTCCGTAGACTTTGACATCTGCGAGCCAGCCGACTCCATCGACAGCTTCTTGCCCCTTGCCCCTAACTCCTCGCCCCAAACCTCCCATCCCGCTGTACAGTCCGCCAACTACACCATTCTACAAGCTGAACAGGGAATAAAGACAGCGCGCGGCGGCTATTTCCCGACACTCTCACTCATAGGCAATCTCGGCACCTTCTGGCTCAACCTCGATGCCGACGCTTCGCGTGACGGACAAGTGCCTCTGATTGCACCGTGGGGACCAATCGGAAGCCTCAACTACCATGTCGGCATAGAGGGCGAATGGAAACGAAAGAATTACTTCTATGGCTTTGTGGGGCTGCGACTCTCCATTCCCGTCTTTGACGCTTTTGAGACCAAAGCCCGCATACGAAAAGCAAAGGTAAGCCTGGAGGATGCAAGACTGGCTTACGACGATGCACAGCAACGCGTCGACAAGGATATCCGTCATGCCTGGCAGGGCGCTGTCACCGCCCAGAAACGCTATGAGGCAGAGGTGAAGGCCGAAGAGTCCAGCGCATTGTCCTATCGCTATGCCCTGAAACGCTACGATGCCGGCATGTCCACCCTCTTCGACCTCAGCCAGATTCGCCAACAGTGGTTTACATCCTCTGAGAACGCCTTGCGCATGAAGTACGAATACATCATCAGGAAAAAGATCCTGGAAATACTTACAAATTAGAACTTTGCCATCTTGATGGCTACTACGGCGCATTCGTCGCCCTTGTTGCCCAGTCGGCCTCCGGCACGGTCCTGGGCCTGCTGGAGATTCTCGGTAGTCAAGAGTCCGAAGATGACGGGGATGTTGCTGGTAGCGTTCAAACGGGCGATGCCTGCGGTGACTCCCTGGCAGATGTAGTCGAAATGGGGCGTCTCGCCACGGATGACGGAACCGAGGATGATGACAGCGTCGTAACCATCGTTCAACGTCATCTGGTGGGCACCATAGATGAGCTCAAAAGATCCGGGAACGGTCTTGACATGGATGTTCTCAGGCAGTGCTCCATGACGTTCCAAAGTAGAGGTGCACCCCTCGAGGAGTGCACCTGTAATTTCTGGATTCCACTCTGCCACGACGATGCCGAATATCATGTTCGACGCATCGGGTACCTTGGCAGTATTGTATTCAGATAAGTTTTTAGTCGCCATTAATTTTCAACTTTCAATTGTCAACTGTCAATTTACTTGCAGCGCTCAATATAAGCGTCGATGGTCTGATACTGCATGGAGTTGAAGTACTTCTCCTTCACTTCCTGATACAGCTTCAAAGCCTCGTCCTTCTTACCCTGGCTCTCAAGGATTTCACCGGCCTGGATGAGGAATGTGGGCGACAGCGAGTTGTTGTCGGCCATGGCGGCAGCCTTCTTCAGGTGCTCTACGGCCTTGTCGAGCTGGTTGAGGTTGGCATAGGCATTGCCCAGTGCACCCTCAGCAGCGGGAGTAATCATCTGGTCGTTCGTGCCGCTGAAACTCTCCAGGGCATTGACAGCCTCCTGCCACTTGCCGAGGTTGGCCTGGCAGAGACCGATGTAAAGCTGAGCGAGATTGCCGGCGTCTGTTGAGCTGTAGTCGGCAGCAACCTGCTGGAAGCCTGCCAGGGCCTTGTCGTACTGCTCCTGCTGGAACAGTTCCTGACTCTTGGCCAGTTCGGTGCTGGCATCGTTAGCACGCGGCTCGAAATAATAGTTCTTAGCGAGAATAGCTAATACGACGATTGCGATGATTGCAACCACACAAATGATGATGGCCTTCTTATTTTTCTCGAAGAAGGCTTCGGTCTTGGTGACCTGCTGCTCCAAAGTTTCAGGAGCTGCTTTTACGTTGTTTTTTGCCATTATTTTAATTATTTTTTTATTGTTCGGGCATAAATCGGGTGCAAAGGTACAAATAAGTGAGCAAAAAACCAAATAAAAACAAAATAATTTCGTACCTTTGCGCTCGCAATGATACTTAGGACGCTGTCGATACTGAATTATAAGAACATCGGAGAGGCCCAATTGGAGCTTTCGCCGAAGATGAATTGCTTCATTGGACCGAATGGGGCAGGCAAGACTAATGTCCTCGACGTGGTCTATTATCTGTCGTTTTGCCGGTCGGCTTCCAATCCTATTGATTCGCAGGTAATCCGCCATGATGAGCCGTTCTGTCTGATTGAGGGACAGTATGCTGAAAGCCCAGTGGCGACGGAGTATTCCGAGGTTATTTCCTGTGGCATGAAGCGAGGCATGAAGAAACATTTCAAGCGCAACAAGAAAGAGTATCGTCGGTTGTCGGAGCATATCGGACTTATCCCGCTGGTGGTCGTATCGCCGTCGGACACGCTGCTCATTGAGGGCGGCAGCGAGGAGCGCCGTCGGCTGATGGATATGGTTATTTCGCAGTACGACCGCTCGTATATTGAACATCTGGTTCGTTACAATACCGCGTTGGCACAGCGCAACACCCTGTTGAAGATAGAAGACCAGGAGCCCGACCCTGCTTTGATGCAAATCTGGGAGGAGCAGATGGCTGAGGAGGGTGAACAACTCTTCCGCCGTCGCCGTGACTTCGTGGACGAACTGATTCCTGTCTTCCAGGAGTATTACCAGGACATCTCCCAACACCGTGAACAAGTGGGGCTCAACTACGTGTCGCACTGTCAGCGTGGTCCGTTGTTGGACGTCATCCAGCGCGACCGGATGAAGGACCGAGCCGTAGGCTATTCCCTGCATGGTGTTCATCGCGACGATCTGGAATTCACGCTCGACGGCCATTTGATGAAACGCGAGGGCTCGCAGGGGCAGAACAAGACTTACGTCATTGCTCTGAAATTGGCGCAGTTTGACTTCCTGAAGCGTACGGCTTCGCAGACGACACCGCTGTTGCTGTTGGACGACATCTTCGACAAGCTGGATGCCGACAGGGTGGAGCAAATAGTAAAGCTTGTGTCGGGCGACAGTTTCGGACAGATTTTCATTACCGATACCAATCGTGACCATTTGGACCAGATTCTAAGTACGTCGGCGCTGGACTATAAAATATTCTTTGTTGAGAATGGTAATCTCTCACCTCTCACCTCTCACCACTCACCTCTCAATCATGTTTAAACGCGACGTCCAATCACTAAAAGACCTGCTGTTGCGCAACCTGCGTGAACAAGGACTGGAGACTCCGCTGCTACAGAAGCGGTTGGTGGATGTGTGGCCGCAGGTGGCAGGTCCTATCATCGCCAGCTACACCTTGAATACCTATATATACAACCAAACGCTATATGTCCGCCTGTCAACACCGTCCTTGCGTGCCGACCTGTCGATGATGAAACAGCAACTGGTGGACAAACTCAATGCAGCCGTGGGACAGCAAGTGATAACTGACATCAAATTCGGTTAACGGTTATTGGTTATTGGACGATGACCTCATCCATCGGGATGTCATGCTCGTCAGTGGGAACATGGTCAACAAGTTGCCAAGAGAAACACAAACCAATCTTATAGGTCGATGGGGACAATTTAGCGAGGAATCGGTCGTAATAGCCTTTACCACGTCCTAAACGGTGACCTCCTGCGTCGAAAGCCATACCGGGAATAATGGCTACATCAATCGTGTCATAGTTGGTAAACAATTCACCTGTGGGTTCCCAGATGCCGAATGCTCCCTGCTGTAAGTCCGCAGGACCTGAATAGCGACGTAGTTCCATGTCGGTATCGCTGATGACGCGAGGCAGTAGGACTGTCTTGCCTTGTGCCGCTAGTTCGTCGATGAGAGCCTGTGTGGGAACTTCGTCGGGCAAGGCGCTATATAATAATAATGTACGTGCGTGAGCGAAATGGCTGTTGTCCTTCAGGCGACTGATGAAAGCAGACGATTCGCCAAAGGAACGCTGTTGCTTCCGTTGGCGAATCATTTGCCTCAGTTCTTTCTTGGTCATCATGAGCGATAAACCGTATAGGTAATCTTCTGATGCGTGCTGCGATAGTCAAAGGCGCTGGTCAGTGCGACCTTTTTGTTTTCTTCTACCTTGGCGGGCGGGGCAGGGAAAGCATTGTTGCTGCGGAACACTTTCAGCGTCTCCATGATGACAGGGTCGTCTTCGTTCAGATATTCCACCCACGCCTCTTCGCTCATGATGTTGTAGATGATGCGGCTATTGATGAACCGCTCCAACAGCTTGTGCGAGCGCTGAATCATCAGATTGCGACGTTTCAGTCCTTTCTGGTCAGCATACGTGGCGAACTTGTCAACCGTATTCTGTTGCTTCAGGTATTTCTCCAGTTCGTCGACCGACTTCATCTGACTCAGTTTCGCGCGGTTCTGGTCTGTATATTCGAAAGCATACTGGATAATCAGTCCGCTCATCGATGCCTGCTTGTAGTAAGACGTGACGTCGGTGGTGTCTTCGGCAATAAAGATGTCGGGCGTGATGCCACCGCCACCATAAACAGTTCGTCCGATAGTCGTCTTGTAGGCCGGACCCTCATGCTTGATGCTGTCCTGCGAGAAGAACTCACCGTGTTCGTAACGCGTCATCAGGTCTTCCTCGTAATCCTTGTTCTCGCCCGATGTATAATGCTTCTGAATGCAACGGCCTGACGGCGAATAGTAGCGGGCGATGGTCAGGCGTATCATTGACTGGTCGTTGAACACGATAGGCTCCTGCACCAGTCCCTTGCCGAAGGAGCGGCGGCCGATGATGGTTCCGCGGTCGTTGTCCTGAATGGCACCTGCAAGAATCTCCGATGCCGATGCCGACCCTTCGTCGATGAGTATGATAAGTGGAATCTGCTGGTACGATCCGCGTCCGTCGCTACGATACTCCTGACGTGGCGACTTACGCCCCTGTGTGTAGACGATAAGGCAGTTCTTTGGCAGGAATTCGTTGGCAATCTGTACGGCCGATTGCAAGTAGCCACCCGTATTGCCACGCAGGTCGATGGTCAGATTCTGGAAGTTCTGCTGCGACAGTTTTGCCAGGGCGATGAGCAGTTCGGGATAGGTGTTCTCGCCGAAGTTGCGGATGCGGATGTAGCCCGTTTCTTTGTCGAGCATATAGGTCGCCGTTATGCTCTTTGTGGGAATCTCGCCACGCGTCACTACGAACTCGCGAATCTTCTTCTCGCCATAGCGCAGGATGCCCAGTTTCACCTTCGTGTCCTTAGGTCCTTTCAGTCGGTGCATGGCCTCTTCGTTGGTCAGCGTCTTGCCAGTAAATGGCTGGTCGTCGACCACTACAATCTTGTCGCCGGCAATCAGTCCAGCCTTTTCGGCCGGTCCATTGCTGATGACCTTTTGCACGTGAAGCGTATCCTGTCGGATGGTAAACTCAATGCCCACGCCCGAGAACGATCCGCGCAGGTCGTCGTTGGCCATTTGCACATCTTTCGCCGGGATGTAGACGGAGTGCGGGTCCAGTTCGGACAGTATCTGGGGCATGGCCTTCTCTACGAGGCCGTTGACGTCGACGGTGTCCACGTATTTGTCTTCCACGATGTGCAGCAGGTTGTTGAGTTTGTTGCTGTTCGAATTGATGATGCTCAGCCGATTGCCCGAGAAGTGGTTGGCATAGAATGTTCCGATGAGGATGCCAATCACCACGCTGATGGCCATCAGCAGGGGCATGAGTCTGTTTTTATTGTTTGCCATTGTTTTATTTCGTTATTCCGTTATACCGTTATTCCGTCATTTCGTGATTCCGTCATTCCCCGAGGTAAACAACCTCAATTCCTGCGCGCTCCAGCAGGTCGACACCATCTGTCAGGCGGTATTTTTCGCCGTAGACCACACGCTTGATGCCCGACTGGATGATGAGCTTGGCACACTCGATGCAGGGTGAGGCGGTGATATAAATCGTAGCCCCTTCGCTGTTGTTGTTTGAACGCGCCAGCTTGGTGATGGCGTTGGCCTCGGCATGCAGCACGTAGGGCTTGGTGACGTTGTTATCGTCCTCGCAGACGTTCTCGAAACCGCTGGGCGTGCCGTTATAGCCGTCGCTGATGATCATGCCGTCCTTTACTACCAATGCACCGACTTGTCTGCGCTGGCAGTAGCTGTTTTGTGCCCAGATTCGGGCCATTTCCAGATAGCGCTGGTCAAACTTTCTTTGTTTTTTTGATTCCATTTCTCTTTAATAATGCGTCAATCGTGGGCTCGCTGCCCTTGAAGTTCTTGTATAGCGTCATGGGGTGCTCAGTGCCTCCCTTGCTCAATATCTCGTCGCGGAAACGCTGGGCTATCTCCTGATTGAAAATGCCGTGGCGCTTGAACACCGCGAAGGCGTCGGCCTCCAACACCTCGGCCCACTTATAGCTGTAGTAGCCCGCCGCATAGCCGCCCGTCATGATGTGCGAGAACTGTACGGTCATGCACGTGTCTGGTAGCTGCTTGCCGAGGATGGCTTTCTTCCAAGCCTTCTTCTCGAAGGGGATGATGTCGTCGGTGAATTCGTCCTTCTGCGTATAGTACGCCATATCGAGCAGTCCGAGGCTGACCTGTCTCAGACAGGCCGTTGCGCACATGAAGTTGCGGCTCTTGACGATGCGGTTGATGAGCTCGTCGGGCAGGGGCTCGCCTGTCTGATAGTGGAAGGCAAAGGTGCGCAGGAACTCCTTTTCGATGGCGAAGTTCTCCATGAATTGCGACGGCAGCTCCACAAAGTCCCACCAAACATTGGTACCGCTCAACGACTCGAAGCGTGTATTGGCAAACATGCCGTGCAGCGAGTGGCCGAACTCGTGCAGAAAGGTCTCCACCTCGCCCAGTGTCAGCAGTGCGGGCTTGTCCTCCGTAGGTTTCGTCAGGTTCATCACTACCGAAACGTGCGGTCGGACGTTCTCACCTTTTCGGTCGATATATTGCCCCTGATATTCCGTCATCCAGGCGCCGCCCTGTTTGCCCTTACGGGGATGGAAATCGGCGTAGAACACGGCGAGGAACGAGCCATCCTTATCAAAGACTTCGTAAGCCTTGACGTCAGGATGATACACGGGGATGTCCTTGTTCTCCTTGAAGGTGATGCCGTACAGGCGGTTAGCCAGTCCGAACACGCCGTCTATCACCTTCGACAGTTCGAAGTATGGTCGCAGCATCTCAGCGTCAATATTGTACTTCTTCATCTGCAGCTTGTGCGAGTAGAACCCTGAGTCCCACGGCATTAATTTAGAGGTGAGAGGTGAGGGGTGAGAGGTGAGAGATTTGTTAAAGAGCTCCTTCAGTTCGTTGCGCTCCTTGACGGCCGTGGGCTTGTAAGCGTCGATGAGGTCGTTCAGCAGGCGGTAGACGCTGCGGGTGTTCGAGGCCATGCGACGCTTGAGCACGTAGTCGGCATAGGTCTTATAGCCCAACAACTGGGCAATCTCGCGGCGCAGATTGATGAGTCGCTTGCAGATGTCGATGTTGTTTTCTGCGTTGTCGTGCGTACAGACAGTGTTGCGCGCCATGTACATCTGACGGCGTAACTCCCTTTGTGTCGAGTAGGTCATGAATGGCATGTACGACGGATAGTCCAACGTAAACGTCCAACCCTGCTTGCCCTGTTCCTTAGCCGTCAGGGCGGCAGCCTCGCGAGCCGTCTCGGGCAGTCCGTCCAGTTGAGCTTCGTCGGTAATGTCGAGCGTAAAGGCCTTCTGCTCTTTTAGCAGGTTCTGCGAGAATTGCAACGACAGCACCGATGCCTCCTCCGTCAGTTGGCGCAGCCGTTCCTTGCCAGCCTCGTCGAGTAACGCACCTGAGCGCACAAAACCCTCGTAGCAGTTGTCGAGCAGCATTTTTTCTTCTGGTGTCAGCTTGCGATGGTGCAGGTGGACATAGCGGATGCGCTCAAACAGCTGCAGGTTCAGCCTGACATCGTTGGCGTGTTGCGTCAGTATGGGCTGCATCTTCTGCGCCAGCGCGTCCATCTCGTCGTTGGTCTCGGCCGACAGCAGGTTGAAGAATACCGTCGACACCCTCGACAGCAGGTCGTAGTAGCCCTCGTCCTCCTCCGTCATGATGATGGTGTTGTCGAAGGTCGGCTTCTCAGGATTGTTGATGGTGCGCTCTATCTGCTCGTTGTCGCGGCGGATACCCTCCATGAAGGCCTCTTCGAAGTGCTCCAGCCGGATGCGGTCAAAAGGCACCACATCATGCGGCGTCCCGTATGGTTCGAAAAACGGATTCTTACTCTCCGCAGGCCCTACAGTCTGCTTCTTATCTTTGCTCATACTAATGCTTTCTCTCTTTTAACCTGCAAAGGTAGCAATTCCGTTTTAATTCCCGTTCACTGCGCGTTATCTTATAATAATCTTTAACGCTTATTGCCCGAATTTCCAAGGCAAATGGCTATGATACCATGAAGTATGGGCTCTGACTTAAAAAAAACGGCAATTCTTTTGGTGTTTTTCTCCTTTTTTCTTACTTTTGCAGGCGATAAGAAATAAAAACTTAATATTTTTAGACTTATGAGAGTAATTATTGAATCTGATTATCAGAAAATGTCGCAGTGGGCTGCAGAGCATGTCATTCGTCGTATCAACGAAGCTCAGCCCACGAAGGAGAAACCATTTGTGCTGGGTCTGCCGACCGGTAGTTCACCCGAAGGTATGTATGCTTGTTTGGTGAAGGCCAACAAGGAAGGCCGTGTGTCGTTTAAGAACGTGCTGACGTTCAACATGGACGAGTACGTAGGATTGCCCGAGGAGCATCCCGAGAGCTATCACTCATTCATGGCACGTAACCTGTTTGACCACATCGACTGCCCGAAAGAGAACATCCACATCCTGAACGGCAATGCCAAGGACCTGGCTGCCGAGTGTGCACACTATGAGGAGATGATCAAGGAGGCTGGCGGTATCGACCTGTTCCTGGGCGGTATCGGTCCCGACGGACACATCGCATTCAACGAGCCCTATAGCTCACTGACCAGCCGTACACGTGTAAAAACGCTGACGACAGACACCATCATTGCCAACTCTCGTTTCTTCGACAACGACGTCAACAAGGTGCCCAAGCTGGCACTCACCGTCGGTGTGGGTACAGTAATGGACGCCAAGGAGGTGATGATTCTGGTGAACGGTCACCACAAGGCCCGCGCGCTGAAGGCAGCCATTGAGGGTGCCGTGACGCACGAGTGGACTATCTCTGCCTTGCAGATGCATCCTCACGGCATCATCGTGGCCGACGAGCCTGCCACCGATGAACTGAAGGTTGCTACGTACAAGTACTTCAAGGACATCGAGAAGGACAATCTACTTTAAAACCACAATATGCACAAACTATTCTTAACTATACTACTGATACTGGGAATACCTGCGCTGAATGCGCAGGTGTTGCCGTATCAAAACCCGCAGTTGTCGGCTGAACAACGTGCCGACGACTTGATAAGCCGACTGAAACTGGACGAGAAAGTAAAGCTGATGATGGACACGTCGCCTGCCATCGAACGACTGGGGATTCCGCAGTTCCAATGGTGGAACGAGGCACTGCACGGCGTGGCACGCAACGGTTTCGCCACCGTGTTTCCCATCACGATGGCTATGGCTGCCTCGTGGGACGACGCCCTGCTGCACCGTGTGTTCACCGCTGTCAGCGACGAGGCGCGTGTAAAGGCCCAGCAAGCCAAGCGCTCAGGAAACATCCAGCGCTACCAGAGTCTGTCGTACTGGACGCCCAACATCAACATCTTCCGTGATCCACGCTGGGGACGCGGACAGGAAACCTACGGCGAAGACCCCTATCTGACAACACGCATGGGACTGGCCGTCGTTCGTGGATTACAGGGCGTGGGATACAACGGTGAAGACCTTGGCGTCAGCAAGTACCGCAAGTTGCTGGCCTGCGCCAAACACTTTGCCGTACATAGCGGTCCGGAGTGGAACCGCCATACCTTTAACGTTGAGAACCTGCTTGAGCGCGACTTGTGGGAAACCTATCTGCCCGCCTTCAAGGCACTGGTGCAGGACGGACAGGTAGCCGAAGTGATGTGTGCCTACCAGCGCATCGACGGTGATCCCTGTTGCGGAAATGCCCGCTACGAACAGCATATCCTGCGCGACATCTGGGGCTTCAAGGGCTTGATAACCAGCGACTGCGGAGCCATTCGCGACTTCCTGCCCCGTTGGCACAACGTGTCGAAAGACAATGCTGCAGCCTCGGCAAAAGCCGTGCTCAGCGGTACTGACGTAGAGTGCGGCTCGGAGTATAAGAACCTACCTGCTGCCGTCAAGCGGGGCGACATCAAGGAGAGTGACCTCGACCGCAGCCTGCGCCGCTTGCTCATAGCACGCTTCGAACTGGGCGACTTCGACAGCGACGATCAGAATGCCTGGACAAAGATTCCCGAGAGCGTCGTAGCCAGCAAGGAACACAAGGCACTGGCCTATGAAATGGCGCTGAAAGGCATCGTACTGCTCAAGAACAACGGCGTATTGCCGTTACCGCCTGTTGCGACTGAGTCGCAACAAACGCTTGTCGTCATGGGACCCAACGCCAACGACTCCATCATGATGTGGGGCAACTATTCTGGCTATGCCACCCGCACGATTACCGCTTTGGAAGGTATTCAGGAAAAGGCCAAAGTGAAATACGTCCAAGGTTGCGGACTGACGCGCAACGAGTCGTTCGAGAGCCGTTACGACAAGATACAGGGTCCGTTGGGATACAAAGGCATGCAGGTCATCTATTGGAACAATACCGAGATGAAGGGCCAGCCCGTGACAACGGTTAACATCAGCAATCCCATACACCTGAGCAATGGCGGCAATACGGTGTTTGCACCTGGAGTGAATCTGGAGAACTTCTCGGCACGACTCGACGGCATCTTCAAACCCACAGAGGACGAGACACTCATCTTCGACATCAGCGCCGACGATAAAGTGCGCCTCATCGTCAACAGCGACACACTGGTGGACATCTGGAAGATTCGCCACCGCATTCAGGGCGACAAGAAGGAACTGGCGGTCAAGGCCGGACAGCACTATCGCATACAGATTGACTATGTCCAAGAGACGGGCTACGGCACACTGAACTTCGACATCAGGAAAAAGATCAGCCCCACGCCACAGCAGCTGCTGGCACAGATGGGCGACGCGGAGACCGTTGTCTTCGTGGGTGGTATATCACCCAGTCTGGAAGGCGAGGAGATGAAAGTCAACGAGCCGGGCTTCAAGGGTGGCGACCGCACCAGCATTGAACTGCCGCAGGCCCAGCGCGACGTGCTGAAGATGCTGCACGAGGCTGGCAAGAAGGTCATCTTCGTTAATTGCTCGGGCAGTGCAATGGCACTCACCCCCGAACTCGAGACCTGCGACGCCATCATCCAGTGGTGGTACGACGGCGAGGCTGGCGGTACCGCACTAGCCGATGTGCTCTTCGGCGACTACAACCCCTGCGGCAAGTTGCCTATCACGTTCTATAAGAGCACGGACGAGTTGCCCGACTTCCTGGACTACACCATGAAGAACCGCACCTACCGTTACTACACGGGCGAGGCGCTGTTCCCCTTCGGCTATGGTCTGAGCTACACGACGTTCGACATCAGTAAACCCACCTATAAAAATAATAAGGTACGCGTGACGGTGAAGAACACGGGAACCCGTCAGGGCACGGAAGTGGTACAGGTCTACATACGCAACTTGGCCGACAAGGAAGGGCCGCTGAAGACACTGCGCGCCTACCAGCGCGTCGACCTGCAGCCTGGCGAAAGCAAGACGGTAGATATCGACTTTCCTCGCGAGCGCTTCGAGGGTTGGGACACGAAGACCAACACCATGCGCGTCTTGCCTGGACAATACGAGTTGATGGTCGGCTCGTCGAGTGCCGACAAAGACTTGAAAAAGATTGTTGTTACAGTGAAGTAATCAACCACGCGAGGTACACGAGATAACCTCCGACAAGCACTGCACCCTCCCAGCGCTCAACGGTATAGCGCGTGAACGAGAACAACCACACGAGAACAACCGACAATAGCATCACTGCCATATCGATGGTAGTGATGCCTTCGATTTGCAGCGGGCTGATGGTGGCCGTAAGCCCCAGTATCAGCAGAATATTGAAGACGTTCGAGCCGATGACGTTGCCAATGGCAATGGCCGACTGACCCTTGCGGGCAGCAACGACACTGGTGGCCAACTCGGGCAGCGATGTACCGCCGGCAACGACGGTCAAGCCCACGACACCCTCGCTGATGCCCAATGCCAAAGCGAGGCTGGAGGCGTGGTCGACAAACAGGTTACTGCCAATGACCAAGCCGACAAGTCCCAGTGCAATATAAAGTACCGACAGCCAGGGGTTCAGCTGTTTTTCCTCAGTGGGGGCAGCGTCCTGTCCGTTCTTGGCCTGTCGAAGGGAATAAATCATAAACACCGCAAAACCCGCCAACAGCAAGATGCCGTCGAAACGGCCTAAGAAACTGTTCAGGGTAAGCAACAACAGCAATATGGAGGCAGCGATGGAAAAGGGGATGTCCTTCTTGACCGTCGAACGGCTGATAGTCATCGGTGCCACCATAGCCGCACAGCCCACGATGAGCATACTGTTCATCGTGTTCGATCCCACGACATTACCTACGGCGAGGTCGGGTGTGTCTTTCAGCGCAGACACGATGCTGACAAACAATTCTGGAGCCGACGTGCCTGCTGCAACAATGGTCAGGCCAATGACAATCTCAGGAATGTTTACGCGACGGGCCAAGGCTGCAGCACCCTCCGTCAGGAAATCGGCACCCTTGAGCACACAAATAATTCCTATGACAATGATGACTATATCAATCAGCATAACAATCCGTATAATCCGTTAAATCCGTTGTTTATTCTTCTTCGTCGTCAAAGTCGAAATCAAAGTCCCCGTATCCTTCCAACGACGGACCCACGAACTCGTCCAATGCACGGCGCTCCTTCTTTGTAGGACGGCCCGTGCCGCGCTGACGGTTCACGAAGCCACTGATGCGGTTCATCTCCAACAGTTCGTACTGGTCGGCAGGCGTCACGTTTTCGTAAATCTCTGGCAACAGCTTCGCCCCAACCCTTTGCTCGATGGTTTTCAGTATCTTGAAGGAATAGGTCACGGGCGGCTTGCGCACACTGACCACTTCGCCCTCCTTCACCATGCGCGAGGGTTTGACGTTGACACCCTGAATGGTGACGCGACCGTTCTTGATGGCGTCAACGGCAATAGAGCGCGTCTTGAAGATGCGCGCTGCCCAGAGCCATTTATCGATTCGTGCTTCGTTCATTGTTGCGGTTCCTTAGGGACTTGAGGTTCTTTAGGGAGTTTCGGGCCTTTTCCCAGCTTGTTATACTGATTCATCGTGATTTCGATACCTGCGAGGACAAAACTCTTGATGATATCGACAGCAAGCGTGATGGCTGGTTCCAGCTTCTCCCGCTCCTCGGCAGGAAAACGGCCGAGCACATGGTCAATCTGCGAACCGACGGGATAGTCGTTGCCGATACCCATGCGCAGACGGGCGTACTGCTGGCCGATAAGCTGCTGGATATGTCCCAAGCCATTATGACCGCCGTTCGAGCCGTTGCCTTTCAGCCGGAACTGCCCCACGGGAATAGCCACATCGTCGCTGACGACCAGCAGACGGCTTTGGTCGATGTTCTCCTTGTTCAGCCAATAGCGCACGGCATTACCGCTCAGGTTCATATACGTGGTGGGCTTCAGCAGGAACACCTTACGACCTTTCAGCGACGTCTCGGCGACAAAGCCGTAGCGCTTGTCCTCAAAAACGATATTGGACGCCTTAGCAAAAGCGTCCAATACCATCCATCCTGTATTGTGGCGGGTCGCGGCGTATTCGTCGCCAGGATTACCCAGTCCAACAATTAAGTACTTGTCCATTCTTTAGCATTTAGCTAACTTACTCTGCGACAGCAGCCTCAGCAGCAGCCGAACGAGAAGCGCGAGTAGCTTTCACGGAGCATACGATAACCTCCTTAGAGGTAGCAATCTCCAGACCCTCGAAGTTCAGCGAGCCAACCTTGATGGCCTTACCCAGCTGCAGTTCGGTAACGTCGATGTCCAGCTTCTCAGGAATGTTTTTGTAAGGAGCTGTAACGTCAATCTTACGGATAGAGAGGTTCAGACGACCACCGTCGCGCACACCCTGAGCGTGACCGGTCAGGTTGACGGGAATACCAACGGTGATGGGCTTGGTCTCGTTGATCTCATAGAAGTCAGCGTGCATCAGCGCGTCCGTTGTGGGGTGGAACTGAAGCTCCTTGATGATAGCCTTGTGCTCGGCACCATCAATGTTCAGATTGACCACATATACGTGGGGAGTGTACACTGCGTTGCGCAGCTCAGCCATAGAGGCAGCGAAAGCCAATGCCTCGGGCAGACCGTTCTCACCCTTCTTTTCACCATACAGATTACAGGGAATCAGACCCTCCTTGCGAAGCAGCTTTGAGGCCTTCTTGCCTGTGTCGGTGCGCTTCTGACCTTTTACGGAAATTTCCTTCATAATTAATAAATGTGTTACTCTAAAATTAAGTTATTTTGCTTAATTCACCATCACACGATGCGA
>JAFSNG010000012.1 GCA_017447515.1 Prevotella sp.
GTGCAAACACTGCTTCTCAGTTGATGTTTCATCGTATATTCGTTTTTGTCTGATTTAGCTTGCAAAGGTAAGCAATTTCCCCTTAAACACCAAACGATTTTGGGGAAAAATGAAGAAAAGCCGAGAGTGAAAGGTTAATGCGCGCTGACAGCAAGGAGGAAAACGGGAGACAGCAGGGAGAGAAACGGGATTTTGTCCCTAGTAAAAAGGGAGCGAGTCGGTAGGTAAACAGATTCGGGCGACCGTGCTTATTAATGTGCACGGCCGTGCTTATTATTGCGAGCGGGCGTGCTTATTATTGCGGGCGGCCGCCCGAATCCCAATTTTTACCTACTTACACTCGCTTCCGTAAAGGCGTCCATGATAGCCGTTGGCTGGTTGTTCTGGAAGGCACCCAATTTGTAGAAACGATCGGTTTCCGGAGCCCAGTAGAACACGCCTTGACAATGACCTCCACAATGGTTGCGCGCCATATCAATGACAGCTGCGATAATCTCCTTTCCCTCAATGGGTTTAGCTGCTTCGACACCTGTCTCGACGACCAGCATGGGTTTGTGGTATTTCTCCCACAGGCGATTGATGTTCGCAGTGGCTTTCTCCACCGTTTCCTGCCAACTCTTGGTATGATTGCCCTTTATATCCCAATAAGGATAAACACTGAGGCCAATCATATCGTAACGGGTCTTATACTGAGCCAGTCCGTCGAAGATGAAGTCATAACGGTGAGGGTCAAAGGCTCCGTCGAGATGAATGATGACTTCTGCCTTCGGAAACACTTGTTTTACAGCCACATAGCCAGCATCCGTCAATCCTGCATATTGCTGCATGTTTTCCTGCGCACGACCCATAGGCCAGAGGAAGCCGTTAGTGGTCTCGTTGCCTACCTGTACCCAGCGCACTTCAACTCCAGCGTCCTTGATGGCTTGCAGTACCTCACGAGTATGGGTAGCCAACGCCTGACACATCTCCTGATAGTTCATCTCCTTCCACGCAGCAGGAATGTTCTGCTGACCAGGATCGGCCCACCAGTCGCTATAGTGGAAGTCTATCATTACGGCCATTCCCTGCTTCTTGGCGCGTTTTGCCATCTTGACGACATCGTCCTGACTGCATAGCCTATCTTTGGGATTGACCCACACGCGCAGACGGACGGCATTCAGTCCCAGTTCACGCATCAGGGCCGTACATTCGCGAGGTTCGCCTTTAGCATTGCGCAACTGCACGCCTCGCGCCTCAAGATCGGTAGTGCCGCTGATGTCAGCACCCAGCCAGAAGGATTCTTCATTGGGTTTCGTCAAGACATACGATGAAGCAGACTCCCGCATAACGCTCTGAGAATCAACGGTTTCGAGACTTAGTACAGCAGGTCTCAAATGTCCCTTGCAGTCCTTTACTGTCAACGTCACCTTTCCTGCCTTCGTCGTAGGTCGCAGTATGACCACCAGTTCGCCATTGAAAAGCTTCATCGTGGGTTGCTTGAATGATTCCAGCGAGGTAGCATCACCATTGCAGACAGCCTCGAACTTAGCCTCACCTGCAACGCTGAACGTCAACTGTTCCTGACAGGTGGGAACGGGAACGCCATGCTTGTCCTGTACTGATACGCGGACATATATCAAATCTTCGCCATCAGCCTTGTGTTCACTGGTCTCTGCCTGAGCCACCAGTTGCACAGCCTTACCTGCCGTCTGGCGCACATCTTCACCGATTTTGTTGCCCTGCTCGTCGTAAACAACGACACGGATTTCGCCAGGCTTGTATTTCACGTCGTTCCAACGCAGACGATAGCGGTCGAGACGCTCCGCTTTGTTCTTGCGCACCCTACCCTGCGACTTACCATTGACAAAGAGTTCACCCTCGACACCATCGGTATAGCAATAGACGGGCGTCACCTGCCCTTTGCGATTGGGCCACGTCCAGTGAGGCAGCAAGTGAACGGTATGTTCCTGCGTGTTCCAACGGCTCTTATATAGATAGTAGCGGTCCTTAGGCAGTCCTGCTAAGTCGCAGATGCCAAAATAACTGCTACGCGAAGGCCAGTATTCATCGTAAGGTGTAGGCTCGCCCAGATAGTCGTAACCCGTCCAAACGAATTCACCAATTACCCACGGGTAGTCATCCTGCCACACCCAGTCGTCGTCAGGCAGGTTCGACCACGAGCAGTATTCCACATCGTAACTTGAGCACTGTCCATCGGCTTTCAGGATGGCAGTCGGGTCGTAAGTGGGCGCCCACGAAGCATATTGCGAATTGTCGGTGACCACAACGGGGAATTTATACACACCTCGAGAGCTTACCGTAGAGGCCGTCTCAGAGCCTAGCAGGAAACCTTGCGGCAACTGCTTGATATTGTTGGCATATTTGTGGACGCGATAGTTGAAACCAGGCACCTGCATAGCCTGAGCAAAGCCACCGGCAATAGACTTCTCGGCATGATCCATTCCCTGAGTGACTGGACGCGTGGGGTCGAGAGCATTGCAAAGGCCCTGCAACTGAATACTGATTTGGCGGCCCTCCTCACTGCCTTGTTCAGGAATCTCATTGCCAATGGACCACATCACGATTGAGGGATGATTCCTATGGTTCAGCACGAGGTTGGTGATATCCCGCTCAGCCCACTCTCGGAAATTACGGGCATAGCCGTTCTTGCACTTCGGATAAATCCACATATCGAACGACTCTGCCATCACCATCATACCCAGCGAATCGCAGATATCCATTTGCCACGTAGAAGGCATGTTGTGAGACGTACGGATAGCGTCGCAACCCATTGCCTTCAACATCTGAATCTGGCGAATCAAGGCCGTCTTGTTAATGGCAGCACCTAAGGGTCCTAAGTCGTGATGTAGGCAAACACCCTTCAGTTTGCGCGTCACACCGTTCAGTTGGAAACCGTTTTCTCTACTGACGCGAATGGTGCGGATGCCTGTATTAATTTCCTTGCTATCCAACAGCACATGATGTTCAGGTCCGACGGGGCCTATCTTTTGCACCTTAGCTCTAACCTTATATAAATAAGGTGTCTCAGGTGACCATAGCTGAGGATTCGAAATGGTAAATTTGGCATATACCTTCCCGTCATGCTCAATACGAATATCGTGACCGCCGGCAGAACGGCCATCAGGCGAAATCAGCGTTACATTACCCACCATATTCTTATCAGCATTGATCACTCTGAACTCAACATCAACAATAGCCTTGCCATTGTCGATACTCATTGTGCGGGCATACAGGCTCCAATCATCAATATGGGTTTTCTGGGTCAACACCAATGTCACAGGGCGATAAAGTCCGGCACCAGGATACCAACGGCTGCTCTCCTCCAAATTCTGCAGATGTACGCAGATATCCAGCTCTTTGGTTATCGTCGTTGGCGGATTTTGGAGAAAGCGTGTTGCATCCACGCGGAAAGCATTATAACCATAAGCCCAATAGCCCGCCTCCTCGCCATTGATAGTCACACGGGGCTCGGCCATAGCACCGTCGAACACAAGTTCAGCAGCATCGTAACCATCAGGCACACTGACGGTCGTTCGATACCAGCCTTCACCAATCCAGGGAAGTGCCCCACTGCGGCCGGACTTTTCCGTAGCCTCCGTCTCACCATTCTGTTCGATAGCAACCTTCTGCAAGTCCCACTTCTTATCGAATGGTCCTGCTATAGCCCAATCGTGAGGAATGTCTACCTTCTCCCACGTCTTTTGGTCACGTGAGAATTCCCATGTCTTCAAATTGATTTCGCGTCTTGTTTGTGCTGTCAGCAATTGACAGGACAACAGTACTGCAAGTAATAGTTTTAGTCTCATAACATCAGTAATTTGCCTACAAAATTACGAATAATTGGGCGAAACACCAAATAAAGACGAAAAAAATTCCCCGCAGATTCAGTTCTGCGGGGAATTTTGATATCTGAATGTTCGCTACTGCTTACTGCTTAGTAGTATCGATGAACATTGCAACGCGGTTGAAGTCAATCTCGTCAGACAGCTTGTCAGTTGCGCCAAGACCCTCAGTAGTGATGCGGTTTGCAGCAATCTTATACTTCTTGATCAGAGCGTTCTTAACAGCGTCAGCACGCTTCTCAGACAGCTTCTGGTTCAGCTCAGCATTACCCTCGGGTGAAGCATAGCCCTGAACCTTAACGATAGACTCAGGATGATTCTTCATGTACTTAGCAATCATCTCGATGCTTGCATACTGTGCAGGCTCGATAGTGCTCTTGCCCTGACGGAAGATAACGATAGGCTGCAGAGTCTCAACCTTCTTCTCTACAACAGTAGCGGTAGGACGAGCCTCGCAAGCAGCGAGCTTAGCCTTCAGGTCAGCGATAGTCTGAGCATCAGCAGCAATCTTACCATCCTTAGCGTTCACGTCAGCACGGAGCTCGTTGATCTTAGCATTCAGACCGTCGATCTCAGCCTGGTCGCGCAGCTGGGCCTTCACGAAGTTGTGAGTACCGTTGCTGTTGCCGAACTTATAGTTCAAACCAGCCTTAAGGCTGAATAAAGAACGGTTGATATCATACTGGAAGCCAGGATCATTAATACCAGCAATAGCCTCAACTGCAGACATGTCAATACCATTTGACCATGCATGCAGGTTGTAGGTCAGAGCAGGCTCAATGTAGAGCTGCCAAGCCTTTGCGGCACCCAGATTGAAAGTAAAATCAAGAGCGATCTTAGAATTCAGACCATTAGTCTTAGGAAGGTGATTGAAGTCATGCTCCCAACCGAAACCACCAAGAGCAATCAGTTCGAAAGCACGGGGCTCACCAGGATAACCAGCAAACAGATTGCTCAGGTTGAAAGTACCCAGCAGGTTTAAGTCAAGAGCATTGATGAAAGTCTTAGAACCAGCATAAAACTTATCGTTACACTTGAAATAGAGATCTGCATCAGCAGCCAGGCCGAAAACAGTTGTCAGGTTCTTACCAAGACGAACGCCAAAGGTAGGAGCGATAGACTTGAAGAAACCATTACCAGCATCCTTATAGCTCTCCTTGGGCAATGTTGAAACGCCAGCGTTGATACCGAAGTACCAGTTATCACCAGCCTTGTTAGAAGTGATTGCAGTATTCTGTGCACTCACTGAAGCTGCCATCATAGTAGCAGCAATCATCAAAAAAAACTTTTTCATTTTGTAATAACTAATTAGTTTAAAATTAATAAATGTATCTTATTTTATGCTTATCTTCTTATTTTCGGGTGCAAAGTAAGTAAAAAAAACGATAAGTTCCAAATAAAATCACAAAAAAGTGCAAAAAAACGTGTATTTTTCATCCCAAAATAGCGTTTTCTACTAAAAAAAGCCTAAAAAGAACACTTTTTTAAGTAATTATTGAAAAAAAAGGAGAAAAGTTTGGTGGAACAAGAAAAAAATATTACTTTTGCATCCGGCTTTAAAACATGACTACCGCATGAGGCAACTGAAGATCACCAAATCAATCACAAACCGCGAAAGCGAGGCACTGGAGAAATACCTGTCGGAAATCGGCAAAGAGGAACTTCTTTCAGCAGAGGAAGAGGTAGAACTGGCACAGCGCATTCGTAAGGGAGACAAGAAGGCGCTGGAAAAGCTGACAAAGTCGAACCTGAGGTTTGTGGTGAGTGTGGCCAAACAATACCAGAACCAGGGACTTTCGCTACCCGACCTGATTAACGAGGGTAACGTAGGACTGATAAAGGCTGCCGAGAAATATGACGAGACGAGAGGGTTTAAATTTATCTCCTATGCCGTTTGGTGGATTCGTCAGAGTATTCTGCAGGCCATAGCCGAGCAGAGCCGCATCGTAAGACTGCCATTGAACCAGCTGGGGTCGATGAACAAGATTAACCGTATGCTGACGAAATTCGAACAGGAGAACGAACGCAGGCCGTCGGTGGATGAGATTTCCGAGGTCATCGACATTCCTGAGGATAAAGTTGACGAAGCCATCAACGTGTCAGGACGCCAGGTATCGGTTGACGCGCCGTTTGTAGATGGTGAGGACAACTCGCTGCTGGACGTGCTGGTAAACAGCGACGCTCCTATGGCCGACAAGCAGTTGGTGGTGGAATCATTGCAGGCGGAAATCATGGACGCGCTGAAGATGCTGACAGTACGCGAACGCAACATCATCACAGCCTTTTACGGCATAGGACAGCCGGAAATGACACTGGAGGAGATAGGCACAAAATTCGGCCTTACGCGCGAGCGCGTTAGACAAATTAAGGAGAAAGCCATCCGCCGACTGCGTGGAAATACAAAGAACAAGATATTAAAAGCATATTTAGGAGCATGAAATCAATAAGGTATATACTGCTGTTGGCGGCAACGTTCATGACGTTGGGAGCAAGCGCAAAACCCATGAAGACAGACCGCGTCTACATGTTTGGATTTTCGGCATCGTTCAAGGACTCGGTCATCTACGTGACAGACATCCAGAACGTAAAGGGTGCTTGGATAGATACTAAAACGAAATTCCTGTTGCCGCGTGACGAATATTCACAACAACTGAAAATCTATCTAGAAGAAACACTTCAACAGTCTAAGCGGGTGTGCATGGTTTTCTTCTATTTAGACAAGAAGAAGGCTGAGAAGAAATTTCTGAAACTGATGAAGAAATACCAGAAAGGTTACGACGTTCGACACGTGAACGTGACGGAATTCAAGTTCGACCCGATAGATATGTCACCAGAACAGAAATGACGGAACACAAAATCATCAACGACCCAGTTTTCGGGTTTATCAAGATCAGACGTGGACTGCTGTACGATATCGTACAGCATCCGTTTTTTCAACGCCTGAACCGCATCAACCAGCTGGGACTGGCGTCGGTGGTTTATCCCGGAGCGCGCCACACCCGGTTCCAGCATTCGTTAGGAGCCTTTTACTTGATGTCGGAAGCTGTGAAATCACTAAGCGAGAAAGGAGTGTACATCTTCGATTCGGAGGCGGAAGCCGTCCAAGCTGCCATCCTTTTGCATGACATCGGTCACGGCCCATTCTCACACGTATTGGAACATACACTTATCAACGGAGTGTCACACGAAGATATCTCGCTGCTGATGATGGAGCGCATAAACCGCGAGATGAAGGGACAATTGGCGTTGGCTATCAGCATTTTCAAAGACGAATATCCGAACAAGATATTCCATCAGCTCATATCCAGTCAGTTGGATATGGACCGGCTGGACTACCTGCGCCGCGACTCGTTCTTTACAGGCGTAACAGAAGGTAATATCGGGTCGGCACGCATTATCAAGATGCTGAACGTAGCCGACGAAAGACTCGTCGTCGACGCGAAAGGTATCTACTCAATAGAAAACTACCTGACGACACGACGGCTGATGTACTGGCAGGTGTATCTGCATAAGACGGCCGTCGGATACGAGAAGATATTGGTGAACGCACTGACACGAGCACGCGACCTGATGCGGATGGGATATGACATTTTTGCCTCCCCTGCCCTTGCCTATTTTCTGAAAAACGACGTCACATTTGACGACCACACATTGGACATTTATGCCGAATTGGATGACAGCGACATTTGGAGTGCTATGAAGGCTTGGAAGCATTCTGATGACAAAATTCTTGCCATTTTGGCCACCGATATGACAGACCGTCGACTGTTTAAAGTGGAAGTCAGTGAGGAGCGACCATCGGAAGAAAGAATGGCCGAAATCGCCCATGGAATAGCAGAAAGGCTGCATATTTCATTGGAAGATACGCGCTACCTGATGACGCTGACAGAGATAGGGAAAGATATGTATAATCCCGAAGACGACAGCATCGGAATTCTTTACAAAGACGGCACGGTAAGAGACATTTCGGAAGCATCGGAAATCTTAAACGTACATTTACTTTCTAAAAAAATACGTAAATATTACCTCTGTTATCAACGTTTTTCATAAAAAATGCTTATCTTTGTAGCGTTTTTATAAAAAATAATAGTGACTATGAAGTTTACAGCGCGACAAATAGCCGACTTTATTGGCGGTAAAGTGGAAGGAAACGAACAAGCTTCTGTCCACACTTTTGCGAAGATTGAAGAAGGTCAGGAAGGAGCTATTACATTCCTTTCGAACCCCAAATATACCCAATACATCTACGACACAAAAGCCACCATCGTACTGGTGAATGAAGACCTAGAACTGGAGCATCCCGTCAGCTGCACGCTGATTCGCGTGAAGAATGCGTACGAGTGTGTGGCCAAATTGATGCAAATGTATGCTCAGTCGCTGCCCAAAAAGACAGGTGTTGACCCGCTGGCCTTTGTATCGCCCAGTGCACAAATTGGCAAAGACGTCTACATCGGTCCGTTCACCTACGTCGGCGAAGGAGTAAAGATTGGTGATGGAACGCGTATTTACCCCAACGTGACCATCTATGATGGTAGTCAGATTGGCAAGAATGTCACTATACACGCTGGTGCCGTCATCGGTGCCGACGGTTTCGGTTTCGCTCCCAATACGGAGGGTTACGAAAAGATTCCGCAGTTAGGCATTGTCATCATCGAGGACGATGTGGAGATTGGCGCCAATACCTGTGTCGACCGTTCGACGATGGGCCAGACCATTATTCATCAGGGTGTGAAACTGGACAACCTCATCCAGGTGGCCCACAACTGTGAGATTGGTGAGAATACGGTGATGTCTGCTCAGGTCGGTATGGCTGGTTCAACGAAAATCGGTGCGTGGTGTATGGTAGGCGGTCAGGCCGGATTCTCTGGTCACATTCATGTTGCTGACAGGACAATGGTAGGTGCACAGTGTGGTGTCATCGGTAATACCAAAGGCGACGGTGAGACGCTAATCGGTTCTCCTGCTGTCAATCCGAAGATGTATTTCAAGGCCAGGGCACTGGATGCGAAACTGCCTGACATGTACCGCCAGATAGCACAATTGCAGCG
Organism: Prevotella sp.; assembly: GCA_017447515.1. Classification (GTDB taxonomy): domain Bacteria; phylum Bacteroidota; class Bacteroidia; order Bacteroidales; family Bacteroidaceae; genus Prevotella. The sequence goes on from JAFSNG010000012.1 coordinate 8,891, forward strand.
TGAAATCGACGCGCTGAAGGAGATTGTGCAAATTGAGAGATTGTGATTTCGGCTAATGAAATAAAAAAATTGTAAAACAGTCAAATAGTAAAACATTAAGATGAAACAAAAGACTTTGAAAGGTAGCTTTTCGTTGTACGGAAAAGGCCTGCATACGGGTTTGAACCTGACTGTCACGTTCAACCCTGCACCCGAGAACCACGGTTATAAAATACAACGCATCGATATGGAGGGTGAACCCACTATTGATGCCATTGCTGAGAACGTCATTGACACCCAGCGTGGTACCGTTTTGGGTAAGGGCGACGCTCGTGTCTCTACCGTAGAACACGGACTTGCTGCACTCTACGCTTTAGGCATTGACAACTGTCTGATACAAGTCAACGGACCAGAATTCCCCATACTTGATGGATCGGCCATCAAGTATGTCGAGAAAATTGTTGAAGTCGGTATCGAGGAGCAGAATGCCCCCAAGGACTTCTACATTATCCGTAAGAAGATTGAGGTAAAAGACGAGCAAACAGGTTCCTGTATCACCATCCTGCCTGACGACGAGTTCTCCATCACAGCGATGTGCTCATTCGAGTCGAAATTCATCAATTCGCAGTTTGCGACACTCGAAAAGATTGACAATTTTGCCAGTGAGATTGCTGCTGCTCGTACCTTCGTCTTCGTACGCGACATCGAGCCTTTGTTACAAGCCAACCTCATCAAGGGCGGCGACATGGACAACGCCATCGTCATCTACGAACGTCAGACCACCCAGGAGCGTCTTAACTGGCTTGCTGACATGTTAGGTGTAGAGCACCGCGATGCCAATGAGCTTGGTTATATACAGCACAAGCCATTAGTTTGGGAGAACGAGTGTACACGCCACAAACTGCTCGACGTCATTGGCGATATGGCACTCATCGGCAAGCCCATCAAGGGACGTATTATTGCCACACGTCCAGGCCATACCATTAATAACAAGTTTGCCCGCCAGATGCGCAAGGAGATTCGCAAGCATGAGGTACAGGCACCCATCTACGATCCCAACGAGGAGCCTATCATGGATGTCAACCGCATCCGCGAACTCCTGCCCCACCGCTATCCCATGCAGTTGGTCGATAAAGTCATCTCACTGGGCGCCAACACCATCGTTGGTATCAAGAATGTCACCGGCAACGAGCCGTTCTTCCAAGGGCACTTCCCCGAGGAACCCGTTATGCCTGGTGTACTGCAGATTGAGGCTATGGCGCAGTGTGGTGGACTGTTAGTGCTGAACACGCTGGAAGAGCCCGAACGCTGGAGTACTTATTTCATGAAGATTGACGACGTGAAGTTCCGCCAGAAAGTTGTTCCTGGCGACACGCTGCTCTTCAAGGTCGACCTATTGGCCCCAGTTCGTCACGGCATCTCGTCGATGAAGGGTTACATGTTTGTAGGCGACCACGTAGTAGCCGAAGCGTCGTTCACCGCCCAAATCGTCAAGAATAAATAATCGTCATAACGATAAACGTTATAACGCAATAACGAAAAAATATGGCAAACCAAATTCATCCATTAGCAGTTGTAGACCCAGAGGCAAAGCTGGGCGACAACAACGTCATAGGTCCCTTCTGTGTGATTGACAAGAACGTCGTCATTGGCGACAACAACAAGTTGCTGAACAGCGTGACGCTGCACTTTGGCACACGTCTCGGCAATAACAATGAGATATTCCCCGGTGCATCCATCTCGACGAAACCTCAGGACTTGAAGTTCCAAGGTGAAGAGACCACTTGCGAGATTGGCGACAACAACTCCATCCGCGAGAATGTCACCATCAGTCGCGGTACCGCATCGAAGGGCAAGACCGTCATTGGCAATGGCAACCTGCTGATGGAGAATATGCACATCGGCCACGACTGTGTCATCGGCAACGGCTGCATCATCGGCAACTCGACGAAGTTTGCCGGCGAGGTCATCGTCGACGACTTTGCCATCATCTCTGCCACCTGTCTGTTCCACCAGTTCCTCCACATCGGCGGATACATCATGTTCCAGGGAGGTTCACGCACCTCACAGGACATTCCTCCCTACGTCATCGCCGGAAAGGAACCTGTGCGCTATGCCGGTGTGAACCTCATCGGACTGCGCCGTCGCGGATTCCCTAACGATACCATCGAGGCCATTCACGATGCCTACCGTATCATCTACTCCAAGGGTGTGATGAAGGACGGTATCGCCGAAGCCCGTGCCAAGTATCCCGACTCGAAAGAGGTGGAATACATCTGCTCGTTCATCGAGAATTCGAAGCGCGGCGTCATACGTTGAACACAGAACATTGTACGACGATGGCGGATACGCTGATTGTCATTACAGGCCCTACCGCTGTGGGCAAGACGGATCTTACCATCAAACTGGCCCGTCACTACCACACGCCGGTCATCAATGCCGACTCGCGCCAGATATACCGTGAGATTCGCATCGGCACCGCTGCTCCCAGCGAGGAACAGTTGCAACAGGCCAAGCACTATTTCGTGGGCAACAAGAGCATCCACGACTACTACAATGCCTCGATGTATGAGCAGGACGTACTCGAGGTGCTGAAGGAGCTACCTTCAGACACAAACATCCTCTCTGGCGGCAGCATGATGTACATCGACGCCGTGTGTAACGGCATTGACGACATTCCCACTGTCCGCGACGATATCCGTGAGGAAATGAAGCGACGCTACGAGGAGGAAGGGCTGGAGGCACTCTGCGAAGACCTACGCCGGCTGGACCCCGAACACTATGCCATCGTCGACCGACAGAACTACCGTCGCGTCATCCATGCCCTCGAGATTTGCTACCAGACAGGACGTACCTACACCTCGTTTCGCACGCAGTCCAAGAAAGAGCGTCCGTTCCGTATCATCAAGATCGGACTCAATCGCGACCGCGACGAATTATATAATAGGATTAACGCGCGCGTGGACGCGATGATAGAACAAGGACTGCTCCACGAGGCCGAGAGTCTGTACGACCAGCGCCAGCTGAACGCGCTGAACACCGTAGGATACAAGGAACTGTTCGACTATATGGATGGTCGCTGGTCGCTGGACGAAGCCGTTGAGCGCATGAAGGGTAACACGCGGCGCTACGCCCGCAAACAGCTGACATGGTTCAAACGCGACGAACAGGTCCGCTGGTTCCATCCGGACGACAAAGACAACATTCTGAGATATATTGAGGAGTTTAGGAGTTAAGAAGTTAAGTAGATAAGTAGATAAGACAATAGAGCAGTTAACGTTATGAAACAATACATTGAAAAACTTGGTCAGGTATTCCCGAAAGCCTGGCAATGGTATAAGGGCCTGTACAAGGGTCGCAAATGGTACGTCAAAGTCCTGTCCGCCCTGTGTACCCTCGTCGTGGCCTTCTTCCTTTACCTGGTGATGGTCGACATCAATTTCCTGTGGCTCTTCGGCAAGTCACCATCGATGAGCGACGTGCGCAACACCCACCCCGCCGAAGCCTCCGAGATATACAGTGCCGACGGCAAGCTCATCGGCAAGTTCTTCAGCGAAAACCGTATGCCCGTCAGCTACGACGACGTGAACGAGTCTTTCTGGAACGCATTGGTAGATACTGAGGACGAGCGTTTCTACCGCCATCATGGCATCGATTATCAGGCCTTCGTTGCTGCCCTCAAGGACTATATACTCCACCGCGACGCCCGCGGTGCCTCCACCATTACCCAACAGCTGGCCAAGAACCTGTTCCGCGTCCGCACACAATACTCTACCGGTCTGCTGGGCAACATCCCCGGTCTGAAGATTCTCATCATGAAGAGCAAGGAGTGGATTACGGCCTACAAGCTGGAGTGGTATTTCTCCAAGGAGGAAATCATCACCATGTATGCCAACACCGTCGACTTCGGCTCCAACGCCTTCGGCATCAAGACCGCTGCCAAGACCTATTTCGGCACCACGCCCAAACACATAACTACCGAGCAGGCTGCCGTACTCGTCGGACTGCTGAAAGCCACCACCTACTATAATCCGCGTATCAATCCCAAGAACGCCCTGGGCCGCCGCAATGTGGTACTCGACAACATGTTCCGTCACGGCCACCTCACCGAGGCCGAGAACGACTCGCTGAAACAGACTGAAATCAAACTCGACTACAGCGTGGAGAATGCCTACGACGGCGAGGCCAACTACTTCCGCGAAGCTGTGGCCGACTGGATGAAACAGTGGTGCAAGGAATATTACGGTGACGACCGTGCCTACGCCTACTACACCGAAGGACTGAAGATACATACCACCCTCGACATGCGCATGCAGCACTATGCCGAGGAGGCTGCCATCAAGCAGATGAAAGAGGTGCAGAAGACCTTCAACCAGCATTGGGGCAACGTCAATCCCTGGCAGGACGAACGCCACATCGAAATTCCTCATTTCATCGAGGACCTCGCCAAGAAACTGCCTGTCTACCGCCTGCTCTCGCAGAAGTATGACGGCAATCAGGACTCCATCGACTATTACCTGAACCTGCCCCATCCTGTCAAGCTTTTCGATTACGAGAAAGGCTTCATCGAGAAAGAAATCTCTACGCTCGACAGCATCCGCTACATGGAACACTTCATGCACTGCGGCTTCGTAGCCATCGAGCCACAGACCGGCCACGTCAAGGCCTGGGTGGGCGACATCGACTTCAAGACATGGAAATACGATAAGGTGACAGCCATGCGACAGCCGGGCTCCACCTTCAAGCTATTCGTTTATGCCGAGGCCATGAACCAGGGTATTACCCCTTGCGACACCCGCCGCGACGAATATTTCTCCATGAAGGTCATGGATAAGGGCAAGGAGGTCACGTGGGCGCCCACCAATGCTGACGGTCGCTTTTCCAATATGGACATCACGCTCAAACAGGCCTTCGCCATGAGCATCAACAGCGTTGCCGTCCGTCTGGGTCAGGAGGTCGGCATCGACCGAATTGTCCGCACGGCTCACGACATGGGCATCAAGTCGAAGCTCGACCCCACGCCGTCGTTGACCCTTGGTGCCAGCGATGTAAACCTGCTCGAACTCGTGTCGTCCTACTGCACGCCCGTCAACGACGGCAAGGCCATCGGTCCTGTGCTCGTCACGAAAATTGAGGACCGCGAGGGCAACGTTGTCTACGAGGCCAATGCCGAACCGCGCCAGGTGCTCTCAGCCAAGAGTGCCTTCTACGTCCAGCAGTTGCTCATGGGCGGCATGAGCGGCACGTCGTCACGCCTGCGCGGATTTGTGGGCAATGCCAACAACGATACCGACTTCGGCGGTAAGACCGGCACGTCCAACAACCACTCCGATGCCTGGTTCGTCGGCACTACGCCGCGCCTCGTCTGCGGCGCCTGGGTCGGTGGCGAATACCGCTGCATCCATTTCCGCACTGGCCAGCTCGGACAGGGTAACCGCACCGCGCTGCCCATCTGCGGCTACTTCCTCGGCTCCATCCTGAACGACAAGCAGTTCAGCCAATACCGCATCCGATTCCAGAAACCCGACAACATCGCCGTATTCCCAGGCGACTACAATTGTGGCGGTTACTTCATGGCTCCCGCCGACAGTGACTCGCTGGCCGTTGACAGCCTTGGAATAGAGGAAATCGACATGGTAGTCGACGAATTCGGCAACGTCGTTCCCGTGCCCAAGGAGCACAACGAAGAGGTCACACAACAGCCTCAACCCGACGAGCCACAGGCTGCGCTGGAGCCGAAAGAAGAATAATATAAGGCTAATGAGAACGTTTGCGAGGAAAAAACTGAAATAAATTTGGTTTTTTCCTCGCTTATTCGTACCTTTGCACGAGTTATGGCAATAGAAAAGACCAGAATCAAGGATATCGCCGAGCGTGCCGGCGTATCTACCGGCACCGTAGACCGTGTGTTACACAACCGTCCTAACGTGTCGAAGAAGGCTCTTGCGAAAGTGCAAAGGGCATTGGAGGAAATGGACTACAAGCCCAACATGTATGCTTCGGCATTGGCTTACAACAAGGATTACCACTTCGTCAGCATCATCCCGAAACACGAGTCGGAAGCCTACTGGGAAGAGGTGGAGGAAGGTGAACAGATGTGTTGCGAACGCTACAGCGATTTCCGCATCTTCAACAAGGTGCTCTACTACAACCGCTTCTCGCCCGAGACCTTTGCCAAGGTCATGAACGACGTCCTCAAGCAGGAACCCGACGGCGTCATCGTCGTCCCCTCAAACATTGAGGTTACCCGCCGCTACACCGACATCATGCACGAGCGCAACATCCCGTTCATTCTCCTTGACTCTTACATGCCCGACCTCAAGCCCCTGTCGTTCTACGGTCAGGACTCCTTCGCTTCCGGCTATTTCGCTGCCCGAATGTTGATGATGATAGCCCCAAAGGAGAAAGAAATCATGCTCATGAAACAGATGCGCAACGGCAATGTGGCCTCCAAACAGCAGGAGAACCGCGAGACGGGCTTCCGTCACTACATGCACGACCATTTCCCGTCCGTCAAAATCACTGAGGTAAACCTCTCGCTCGACGACAAGCGCGACAAATATGACGTCATCCTCGAGGATTTTTTCACCAACCATCCGTCGGTACATCATTGCATTACGTTCAATTCCAAGGCTCACCTCGTGGGAGAATATCTGCTAAAGTCCAACCGCCGCAACATCCAGATTATGGGCTATGACATGGTTCCGAAGAATGCCGAGTGTGTCCGTCAGGGCAGCATATCGTTCCTCATTGCGCAGCATGCTTACATGCAGGGCTACGCCTGCATCGACACGCTCTTCCGCGCCATCGTGCTGAAGAAAGAAGTCGACCCCATCAACTACATGCCCATCGAACTGCTTTCCAAGGAGAACATCGACTTCTATCGCAGGAAGAATATCGGATAAATCAAACAATACTAAAACAAAAACAAATTTATGGAACAAGCTACATTTCTAAAGATTAATCCCGCCGACAGTGTCGTTGTATGTCTCGCACCGAAGAAGAAGGGCGACATCATTGAGCTCGACGGCAAGCAAATCACACTGAACCAGGACACTCCGGCTGGTCACAAAGTACTCATCACCGACGTCAAAGAAGGTGAAAACATCATCAAGTACGGCTATCCCATCGGTCACGCCCGCGAGGACTTGAAGGCCGGCGACTGGGTCAACGAGAACAATCTCAAGACCAATCTTAGCGGCACGCTCGAATACACGTATCAGCCTGTCGACGAACAACTTACCATCAAAAACGAAAATAGATCCTTTAAGGGTTACGTGCGCAAGAACGGCGACGTCGGCGTACGCAACGAAATATGGATTGTGCCCACCGTCGGCTGCGTCAACGGCATTGCCGAACGCCTCGCCCACCGCCTGATGATGGAGACTGGCGGGCGTGACGTTGACGCCATCTGGACCTGGCACCACAACTACGGCTGCTCACAGCTCTCCGAGGACCACGAAAACACCCGCAAAGTGCTGCGCGACATCTGTCTCCACCCCAATGCCGGTGGCGTGCTCGTGCTTAGCCTCGGTTGTGAAAACAACCAGCCCGAGGATTTCATGGCAATGCTTGGCGACTACGACAAATCGCGCATCAAGCTGCTAGTTACCCAGCGCGTCGAGGGTGACGAGATAGAGGCCGGCATGCAGCTGCTCCGCGAACTCTATGCCCAGGCTGCTCAGGACAAGCGCGAGGACGTTCCCGTCTCCAAGCTCCGCGTCGGTCTGAAGTGCGGCGGCAGCGACGGTTTCAGCGGCATCACCGCCAATCCCCTCGTCGGCGAATTCTCCGACTGGCTTGTAGCCCAGGGCGGCACCAGTGTGCTCACCGAGGTTCCCGAGATGTTCGGTGCCGAAACCATCCTCATGAACCGTTGCGAGACCCCCGAGCTGTTCCAGCAGACCGTCTCGATGATCAACAATTTCAAGAACTATTTCCTCTCTCACGGCGAACCCGTCGGCGAGAATCCCTCACCCGGCAACAAGGCCGGTGGTATCTCCACCCTCGAGGACAAAGCTCTCGGCTGCACACAGAAGTGCGGCAAGGCACCCGTCAGCGGCGTCATGGAGTATGGCGACCGCCTCACGGCCAACGGCCTCAACCTGCTCTCAGCCCCCGGCAACGACCTCGTAGCCTCCACGGCCCTCGCCTCATGCGGCTGCCACATCGTACTCTTCACCACCGGTCGCGGCACACCCTTCGGCACCTTTGTGCCAACCATGAAGGTCGCCACCAACCCCGTGCTGGCCAAGAACAAGCCCCATTGGGTCGATTTCTCCGCCGGACAGCTCGTCGAGGGCCGCACCATGCAGGAACTCGTCCCCGAATTCATCGACAAGGTCCTTGCCGTAGCATCTGGCGAGAAAGCCCGCAACGAAGAGAACGGCTACCGCGAGATTTCCATCTTCAAGAATGGCGTAACACTCTAACCATCTATGACACTGTTAGAACTACTGTCACGCAACGATCGTTTCGCCGCCAATAGCGGTTGCATACTCAAAGAGATTCGCGAGGGTTACGCCAGGGCTGAACTGGTCGTAACCCCCGAGCACCTCAATGCCGGCGGCGTCTGTCAGGGCGGAGCATTCTTCACCCTCGCCGACATTGCCCTCGCCGCAGTCATGAACTGTCACCGCGGTCTCACCTTCGGCATCGAGAACAACATCATGTTCCTCCACAGTGCCAAGGCCGGCGACACACTCATTGCCGAGGCCACCGAGGTATACAACCACCACAAGATTCCCTACGTCGACGTTCGCATCACCAACCAGCATGGCGACCTTTGCTGTGTCGTCACTGGTCTCGCTTACCGCAAAGACACCGCTCTCCCCATCGATGGACTGATGTAGGTGTTTTTTTATAAGTAATTCAGACTATATAATACCTTATTAAATAATAAAGCGGTGACCCTCACAGGCAACCGCTCTATATCTTCAATAGGTATTAGTCCTTTTTAAGGTAAAAAGATTGTTTTCAGGATAACGGTGCAAATTTACGACTTTTTTTGTTAACATGCAAACATTTTATCATTTAATTACTCAAATATTTTTTGTGTCCCCACACAATTTGTATTTTTACCCTAAATTCCTTAAAAAAACTTGCGCAAACGATTGAAAAAATTGATTTGTCTTAAGAAATTACCTCTTCGCAGCTTCTGAAATGTAAAATCCACATAAATATGGATTGTGGATTTATAAATTATGTCGTACCTTTGCAGCCGAAAAATGTAATTATGATTGAAATAAAAAGATTATACCTCTGTTTTTCGGCAATACTTTTCTGTATGAATGGTCTTGCTGGTGGTGTGTCGGAAGTGGTCAATGACACCTCTCGCGTTGTTGATTTGGATGAAGTGGTTATTGTGGCTCAGCCTAAGGAGCAGACGCGCCTGCGCCTGCAACCCCTCAGCAGTTCTGTCTTCGGCAGTGAGCAAATGCAGCAAATCAATGTCCGCGACCTTAGTCAGTTGTCGCAATATGTCCCCTCGTTCTCCATGCCGGCCTATGGTTCGCGCCTGACCTCTTCCATGTATATGCGCGGTATAGGTTCACGCATCAACAACCCTGCCGTTGGTGTTTATTACGACAATATCCCGCTCATGTCAAAGGCCGCATATAACAACCATTTCTACATGCTCGATCGTGTGGATGTACTTCGCGGTCCCCAGGGGACGCTTTACGGCCAGAACACCGAGGGCGGACTTGTGCGCATCTATTCGAAGAATCCGATGAGCTATCAGGGTACAGATATCAATTTGAGCATCGGCACGGGCTTTTACCGTAATGTCGAATTGGCTCACTTCCATCGTCCCTCTGATAAGTTGGCATTTTCCGTTGCAGGTTTCTACAGTGGTCTGAAAGGCTTTATCGAGAATCAGAATTTCGACGAGCGCAATGACAAGAGTCTTGAGGCAGGTGGCAAGGTACATCTCATCTTCCAGCCCAATCAGCAGTTGAAGTTCGACTGGACGGCTGATTACCAGTATGTCAATCAGAATGGTTTTGCCTATGGTGAGTTCCGGCCATTTGCCACCATTATTCCTACTGATGAGACCGTCCAGGATCCCGCTACGACCATTATGAACGGCTATAAGCGTAACATGTTGAACACTGGTCTCGCCATCAGTTACGACATGGACAACCTGCTCTTTACCTCGACCACGAGCTACCAGTTCCTGCAAGACCGAATGCAGATGGATCAGGACTATATGACTCCCGACTATCTCCAATTGGAACAGCGTCAAAAGATGAACGCCCTCACGCAAGAATTCGTGCTTCGCTCCCACGACAAGAGCCGCTGGCAGCATACCACGGGTCTCTTTGGCTCCTATCAGTGGTTGCGCACCGATGCTCCTGTCTATTTCGGCGATGCCATGCGCGCCCAATTGGCACAGAACATTCTGGGTAATATGCCAAAACTGGTGCAGTCAATGTTTACCGTATGGGAAATTCCGACGTTGGATGTTGCCGAGCAATTCCATACGCCGCAGCTGAATCTGGGCTTCTTCCACGAGTCGAACATCCAGTTGACCGATCGCTTGAAAGCCACCGTGGGCTTCCGGCTGAATTATGACAGAGTGGAGATAGACTACGACACTCAGGCACTCATGAAGTTGCACTATGCGACCAGATTGTTGTTCTTCACGATGGAACATACAAACGGTTTGCAATCGCAGCTTTCCCATTCCTACGACAAGAATTACTTCCAGTTCCTGCCCAAAGTAGCACTGACCTATAGTCTTGGCGGAGGTCTTGGCAACATCTATGCCCTCGTATCAAAAGGTTATCGCTCAGGCGGTTACAACATCCAAATGTTCAGCGACATTCTTCAGACTGACCTCAAGGTAAACGGCAAGAATAGCATTTCGCTGAAAGACGAGACGAAGACGCTAAGTCATACTGCCGCGGACTATGCCGCCATCGAGGAGACGATCAGTTACAAGCCTGAGGAGTCGTGGAACTACGAGGTGGGAACGCACTTGAACCTCTTCGACAATCTGTTACATTTCGACCTCGCGCTCTATTATATGCAGATACGCAATCAGCAACTGTCCATCATGGAGCCCAACAGCAACTACGGACGCATGATGGTGAATGCTGGCAAGAGCCACTCCTGCGGTTTGGAGACTACGCTTCGTGGCCGTCTGTTTGACAACGCCTTGGACTGGGCCGTCACCTACAGCTTCACCAATGCCAAGTTCGACGAGTACGACACCTACAAGGACAATGACGTTCCCTTCGTTCCGAAGCATACCTTCAGCGTCATTGTCGATTACCATATTGACAAGCTTACCATCGGTGCTAACGTCAGCGGTCAGGGCAAGACGTGGTGGGACGAAGCCAACACCTACAGCCAGAATTTGTATGCCCTCCTCGGCATTCATGCCGCTTACGATTTCGGCCCCGTCGTCCTCAACCTCTGGGGACGCAACCTGACCGATACGAAATACAATACTTTTGCCGTTCAGAGCAGTGCTGCCGGAGGTACACGCTACTTTGCCCAGCGTGGTAATCCGATTCAGCTCGGAATGGACGTAAACATACATTTCTAAATTTAATATACATAACTAAACTATATATTTTTTGTTAAACTCGTTAAAATTAACGGAAATAATTAACTAAAAGACTTCTTCGTAACGGAAAAAGCACTACCTTTGCAACGTAAAACTTAGCGAAGTTGCTCACGCTCGGAAAAACGAGCTTTGCACTCGCTTACTTGCAACATTGCAACCGTTATGAAGAAGTCTACTATTTGGGCCATTGCCATCATCATGGGATTCTCGTTCCTGGCACTGCTCTATCTTCAGTTCTCTTATGTAGAAGAGATGGTAAAGATGAAGAAAGAGCAGTTCGACGAGAGTGTCAATCGTAGTCTCTACCAGGCATCACACAATCTGGAGGTCAACGAGACCGCACGCTATCTGGAGAAGGACGTCAGGGAAACCGAGCGCCGCGCCTACCAGCAGGACTCCGTATTCAGCGACGGACTGGGCTCTATCAAGCATTCCCATCAGTTTGCCGTTGCGGCCGACGATGGCACTGTCTATTCCTCGTTCCAGCTGAAGACGTTCGAGATGAAGCCCTCCAGCATTCCCAAGGCCATGATTCTGCGTAAGGATAAGAATTCATTGGTCGATGCCGCCAAGTCCATGCAGGAGATTGTCCGCAACCGCTATGTCTACCAGAAAGCCCTGCTCGATGAGGTCGTATATAATATATTGTATACTGCCAGCGACAAACCGCTGAAGGAGCGCATCAATTTCCGCATGCTCGACAACGATATCCGCGAGGAGCTGGCCAACAACGGCATCAACATTCCATACCATTTCACTGTCTCGACCACCGACGGCCGCGAGGTCTACCGCTGTCCGGACTATTCGGAGAAAGGCGAGAAGTATGCTTACACGCAGTACCTGTTCCGCAACGACCCGCAGTCGAAGATGGGTATCGTGAAGATTCATTTCCCCGAAATGAGTAGCTACATCTTCTCCAGTGTGCGTTTCATGATTCCCAGCATCATCTTTACCATCGTACTGCTCATCACATTCCTCTTTACTATCGTGGTCATCTTCCGTCAGAAGCGCTATTCGGAAATCAAGAACGACTTCATCAACAATATGACCCACGAGTTGAAGACCCCGATTGCCTCCATCTCGCTGGCCGCACAAATGATGAACGACGACAGTGTACCCAAGACCGAGCAGATGACCAAACACCTGGGTAGCGTCATTGGCGACGAGTCGAAACGCCTGCGCTTCCTCGTTGAAAAGGTGCTCCAGATGTCGATGTTCGACAAGAAGAGCGTGGTATTCAAGCGCAAGGAACTGGACCTCAACGAGATGGTGGAGCAGACTGCCCAGACGTTCTCCCTGCGCGTAGAACACACTGGCGGTAAGATATACACCGAGATTGAGGCTGTCGATTCAGCCATCTACGTCGACGAGGTACACTTCCAGAATGCCATTACCAACTTGATGGACAATGCCGTGAAGTATCGCAAGCCCGACGAACCCATCGACATCTATCTGCGTACATGGAACGACGAACACAAGCACCTCTGTCTCTCCATCCGCGACACCGGTCAGGGCATCAAGAAAGAGAACGTCAAGAAAATCTTCGACAAGTTCTATCGTGTCCACACGGGCAACAAGCACGACGTCAAGGGTTTCGGACTCGGTCTGGCCTACGTCAAGAAGGTTGTCGACCTTCACCAGGGCAGTATCAAGGTCGAGAGCGAACTGGGCAAGGGAACCAAATTCACCATCACCCTGCCTGTTTTGGACGAAAACGCTGAAACCAACAAGTGACACAATAAATAAACAAATTCATTAATAACCCACAAAAATTTAGAATTATGGACGACAAACTGAAAATTCTTCTTTGCGAAGACGACGAGAACCTCGGAATGCTGTTACGCGAGTATTTGGCAGCTAAAGGTTATGTGGCAGAGCTCTGTCCCGACGGCGAGGCTGGCTACAAGGCATTCCTCAAGACCAAGTTCGACATCTGTGTGCTCGACGTGATGATGCCCAAAAAGGACGGCTTCACGCTTGCTCAGGAAATCCGTCAGGCCAATCCCGACATTCCCATCATCTTCCTCACCGCCAAGACGCTCAAGGAGGATATCCTCGAAGGATTCAAGATTGGTGCCGACGACTACATCACCAAGCCCTTCTCCATGGAGGAGCTCGTATTCCGCGTAGAGGCCATCCTGCGCCGTGTCCGTGGCAAGAAAAACCGCGAGAGCTCGGTCTATCACATCGGCCGCTTCACCTTCGACACGCAGAAGCAGCTGCTTGCCATTGGTGAGAAGCAGACCAAGCTCACAACGAAGGAGAACGAGCTGCTGGCCCTGCTTTGCAGCCATTCCAACGAGATTCTCCAGCGCGACTTCGCCCTGAAGACCATCTGGATTGACGACAACTACTTCAATGCCCGTTCAATGGATGTCTACATCACCAAGCTGCGCAAGCACCTGAAGGACGACCCGCAGATCGAGATTATCAACATCCATGGCAAGGGTTACAAGCTCATCACCCCCGACGCAGAGTAACAATTAATTCAAATCATCAATCGAGTTAATAAAATCGACGAATTGAATTAATAAAGGAGGAAAACTCCCTCCGAAATCACAAGATTCCGCAAGGCCCTGATGAGCCTGCGGAATCTTGCTTTTATCTCTACTGCGACGAGATGGAGTGATGGTTAGCAAGGACGAGCGTTTAGCGGTAGCGGGCAGTTGAAGGGGAAAAGTGCCGTGCAGACCGCCCGTAACCGTGTTTTATTACCTTATATTTCTGAGGAAAGGAACTTACATTCCCTCGGGTTTCATGTTGGTGTACACGGTCTGAACGTCGTCGAAGTCCTCGAGCTTTTCAATCATCTTGTCGATGGTCTCGCGCTCCTCGGGAGTAACGTCCTTTAGGTCGTTGGGGATGCGGGTAAACTCAGCACCGGTAACCTCGAAACCGTTCTCCTCCAAGTGCTTCTGGATGGCGCCGAACGACTGGGGGTCGCCGTAGATCGTGATTGAGTTCTCCTCCTCGTCCTCGTCGTACTCGTCCTCTACGCCGTAGTCGATGAGGTCGAGAATCATCTCGTCCATATCGAGACCGTCGGTCTTCTTGAAGGTGAACACGCACTTGTGGTCGAACAGGAACGACAGCGAGCCCTGAGTACCCAGGTTGCCGTTGAACTTGTTGAACACCGAACGGACGTCACCCACGGTGCGTGTGGTGTTGTCGGTCAACGTGTCGACGAAGATAGCTACTCCGTGAGGGCCATATCCCTCGTAAGTCACTTCCTTGTAGTCGCTCTGGTCCTTACCCATTGCGTTCTTGATGGCACGCTCGATGTTGTCCTTCGGCATGTTCTCGCGCTTGGCGTTGGCGATGATAGCACGCAGCGCAGGGTTCATATCGGGCTCCGGACCGCCTGCCTTTACGGCAATGGCAATCTGCTTGCCAATCTTGGTAAATGTCTTGGCCATGTGGCCCCATCTCTTCAATTTCGCAGCTTTGCGATATTCAAATGCTCTTCCCATTGTTATTATTTTTTCGTTATTATTTTTTTGTCGTTATTACGGTATTTCGTTACGAAACCCTTAGCGCAGCTCGGCGTTGAGTTGCTTCTTGAGGTTCTGAATCAGTTTGCTCATGATTGCCTCAATCTGCTTGTCGCCCATGGTCTTTTCGGGGTCTTGCAGGATGAAGTTGACGGCATACGATTTTTTGCCAGCGGGCAGCTTGTCGCCCTCGTAGACGTCGAACAGCTCGACTTTCTTGAGGAACTTCTTCTCGGTCTGACGGGCAATGTCCTCAATCTGCTGGAACTCGACGCTCTTGTCGATGAGCAAGGCGAGGTCGCGGCTGACAGACGGGAACTTAGGAATGTCGGTGAACTCCACCTTCTGCTTGCGGATGACCTTCATCAGGGCTGTCCAGTTGAGCTCGGCGTAATATACGGGCGTATCAATGTCGAACTGCTTCTGCAGCTTCTTGGTCAGCACGCCCAGTTCGATGAGTTTCTTGCCACCACGATTTTCGATGGTGAGACCAGCGGAGAAAATGGCGTTCTCACTCTTCTTGCGCACCAACATACCCGGCTGCACACCAATGCGAGCGAGGATGTTGTCGACGTGTGCATCGAGCTCAGCAAACGACGTGTCCTCGTTGGCATGAGCCCACGAACCTTCGACACGCTTGCCGGTCAGCCACAATCCCATGTGATACTGCTCCTTATAAGCCTGCATGGGGTCGTCCTGATTCTCCTTGGCGGGGTCGAAACTGTAAACGTTTCCGAACTCGAAGAAACGGCAGTTGGGGTTCTTGCGCTTCACGTTGTGTTCAACGCTCTCTAAACCGCCAAAGAGCAGTGTACCGCGCATGACGTTGAGGTCACTGCTGAGCGGGTTCATAATGTGAACCAACCCCTTCTTCTGTTCGTCGTCATAGTATGCCGATTTACTCAACGAGTTATTCAGGATTTCGTTGAAGCCGGCACCCACCAGCTGCTCGCTGACGATGTTGGCCAGCTTGTGCTTCTGGTCTTCATCGCCCTTGATGACAAGGCTGGACTTCAACTGCGTGGGAATCTCCACATTATTATATCCGTAGATGCGCAGGATGTCCTCAACGACGTCGCAAGGACGCTGCACGTCGACGCGGTAGGCGGGAATCTCCAATTGCATTCCCTCGGAGTTTTCTCCGAGGACCTTCATCTCCAGACTCTCGCAGATGCTCTTGATGGTCTCGACGGGAATGTCCTTACCCACCAGCGAGTGAACATAGCTGTACTGGAGGTCAACAACGACGTTCTCCATCTTCTCGGGATAGACGTCCTTGATTTCCATCGAAACCTTACCGCCAGCCAGTTCCTTGCAAAGCAGGGCGGCATATTTCAGCGCGTCAATCACGCCATTGGGATCAATTCCACGTTCAAAGCGGAACGAAGCATCAGTGCTCAGTCCGTGACGGCGGGCCGACTTACGAATCCAAGTGGGATGGAAGTAAGCACTCTCGAGCACGACGTTCTTCGTCGTCTCATAGGTACCACTACCCTTTCCGCCAAAGACACCTGCGATACACATGGGTTCCTCGGCGTTGCAGATTGCGAGGTCGCGGTCAGAGAGCTTATGTTCCTCACCATCGAGCGTGACAAACGGCGTGCCTTCCGGCATGGTCTTCACCACAATCTTATGACCCTTCACCATATCGGCATCGAAGCAATGCAGGGGCTGACCCAGCGCCATCATCACGTAGTTGGTGATGTCGACAATATTGTTAATCGGACGCAATCCGATAACGCTCAGTTTGTTCTTCAGCCATTCGGGCGATTCCTTCACCTCACAGTCGGTGATGCTGACGCAGGCATAGCGCTTGCAGGCATCGGTGTTTTCGATGACGACGTCGATAGGCAACGAGTTATCATCGACGGAGAACGTCGATGCATTCGGCTTATGAGTAGCGGTTTTGTAGCCGTTCTGCTTCAGCCAGGCATAGAGGTCGCGAGCAACGCCCCAATGCGAGAGGGCGTCAGCGCGGTTGGCTGTGATGTCCACCTCGATGAGCCAGTCGCTCTCCAAGTGGTAATACTCGGCAGCAGGGGTACCGACGACGGCATCCTCCGGCAATACGATGATGCCGTCGTGAGAGGTGCCGATGCCAATCTCGTCCTCGGCACAAATCATACCCAGCGACTCGACGCCACGCAGCTTCGACTTCTTGATGACAAACTCCTTATCGCCATCATAGAGCACGCAGCCCAAATCGGCCACGATGACCTTCTGGCCAGCAGCTACATTGGGAGCGCCGCAGACAATCTGCTGGGGTTCGCCCTTGCCTAAATCAACGGTAGTTACATGCAAATGGTCTGAATCGGGGTGCATCTCGCACGTGAGCACTTTACCAACGTAAAGTCCCTTCAGACCGCCCTTAATACTTTGTACTTCTTCGAGTGCGTCGACCTCGAGACCTGTCGATGTCAAGGCATCGCAAACCTCCTGTGGTGTGAGGTCGAAATCAACGTACTCCTTTAACCATTTATACGATATATTCATTGCAATGATATTTGATGTCTCTAAAAACGCGTGCAAAATTACGAAAAAAAATCGAGCCCACCAAAAGGTGAGCCCATTTTCTTATATTACATAGAACATATTCATCTCAAGCCAGAGGATGATGAAGCCAATTATCCAGCCCAGCAACACCTTGGGCGTCATGTGCTTTACATACCAACCAAGCTGAACGTGCTCCATCTTCATCAGGGCCAGGCCGCTGATGCTGCCAATCGTCAGCAGGCAACCGCCGATGGCCGTCGTGTAAGCCACGACACTCCAATAGGCACCGTTGGTGCCGAGTGCTCCCCCACCCAATGTGTAGAGCGAGATGTTGGAAATGGCGATGGTGAACGAGTCGACGACGGAGCTGAGCATTCCCGCCAGAATACCTAAAAGCCAGATGTCGTGAACGTAGGTATCGAACCATGCTGCCACGTCACTCCATACGCCTGTCTCGGTGACTACGCCCATACCTAACATAATGCCCATAACGAAAAGCATCTGCTGGATGGCACCATACTGCAGAGCGCGTGGAATGCGGCGCTGGGCCATCTGGTCGGCATTCATCAGCTTGCGATTAAAGGCTTCGTTGACCACCCACAATACTGACAGCACACACAGCGCGCCGAGGAAGGGAGCCAACTTGGTAATGTTGTGGAAAGTGGGGATAAACCATAATCCACCAATGCCCACGATGAGCATCACCACACGCTGCCAGCGGTTCAGACGCGTGTCGTCGCCACGGTAGGGCGAAGGGTTCCAGGCCGTGTCGAGACGGTCGGGCAACTGACGGTTGATCAGGATGGTAGGGATGATCCACGCCACCAAAGCAGGAATGAGCAAGTAGGCTGAGAAACGGCTAGCCGTCACGGCACCACCATCCCAGAGTATCAGTCCGATAGGGTCACCAATGACCGTAAAGCTTCCTCCCGCATTGGCGGCAAGGACGATGGCCGAACCCACCAACATGCGTTGACGGGAGTTTTGCAAGATGTTATGCATGATGACCAGCATCATCGTTGCCGTCGTGAGGTTGTCGAGGTTGGCCGATAGGATGAATGTTGCGATGGTAATGGTCCACAACAGGCGTTTCGAGTTGCGCGTACGAATCCATTCGGTGATGAAGTCGAAACAGCCGTTGTTGTTGAGAATTTCCACTATCGACATCGTGGCCAGCAGGAACATGACGATAGCCGCCGCCTTGCCGACGTAGTTCAGAAACACGTTATTGTAAATGAACAACTTGACCGTCTCGCTAGTCGGCACAGCACCATTGAGCCACTCCTGATAATCCTGCGGATGTTGGTCGGCCACAAAATCGGCACCCCAACAGACGTAAACCACCCACCCTACTGTTCCGAGGAACATGGCAATGGCGGCCTTGTTGACTCCCGTCAGATGACCTGTGGCTATAAGCACATAGGCCAGAATGAGCATTGTTACTATAATGAGCGTCATATTATTTGACTATTTTATTATTTGACAATTTATTCTGGGACGACGTAGCGATCTCCTGTTTGACGAATGAGTTCACGAGCGTAGCCGGAGGCAAAACCGGGACGACGAACGGTAGCGCCGAGTCCGTATTTCGAACGCTTGAAGACACCGTTCTCATCGGGTTTCACGGCCATATCGTTGTATTTCACTACGAGATAGAAGGCCAGCTGACGCCAGCGTTCGAGCATCTGCTGAGCCTGCTGGACGCTATAGGTATTGAGGAATCGCTGCATCTCGGCGGATTCCATCTTCATGGCCTTGGCCTCGATGTCGGGCTGCTGGGCAAAGTAGGCATTCTGCAGGGAGTCGCGAACGGCCTTCAGCGACGGGAACAGCATCGAATAGCGCGGATAAACCATATTGCTGACCCAATTTTCCACCCAGTAGGCATTCTTCATAGAGAACGTCACCTCGTCAGCACCCGGAGTATTGTAACACTCGGGCTGCTCGGTCATCGAACAGTAGATGGGAGTATATGCCACCATATTGCCGTCGTCGTTACCAAACCAGAAACAACCTCCAACCTCGCGGGGCATCCACGAACGCATCTGCGAGACGTAGGTCCAAGCGGTCTGCTGCGTCGACGTCGGACGTTCGTTGAAGTATTTCTTTCCGTCTACCTTATAATATAAAGGTGTGGGACGATAAGGCATTTGCCAGATGCCGCCACCGATATCCGTCGAGTCGATGGCAAGCGGTGTACCTTCAAAGTGGTCTCGCATGTCGTTGATAACATCCTGCACGCTCACCTTCTTGTCGGGAATGACCCACAGCGGCATATCCTCGGCATCCTTGTCCTTACCCAATGCCCAAGGCAGATAGCGGTCCATGCCCTTCACGTGGTGATTGAAGAAGCTCCACACGCGGGCATCGCAAATGCGGCGACCACTGAAATCGGGGAAGGCATAAGCATTCTTAAACGAGAATTCCTCATCCTTGCCACTGAACCACCCCATCTTACGAGCATACTTGATGACGTTCTTCGAATACAGCACGTTTTCCTTATCCTTCAGGGGGAACACGCCAATGCGGCTCTGGTTGGCATGGCCGCAGATAGCCTCATCGGGAATGCGGCGAGCAACCCATACGACACGTTCTTTCGATACGCTGCGGTCGGGGCCACAACCCTGCATCTCCATAATCCATGCCTCCTCAGGGTCACAAATGGTAAACGTCTCGCCCTCGCTACAATAACCGTATTGCTCCGCCAATGTGGTCATTATTTGGATGGCTTCGCGGGCATTCTTTGAGCGTTGCAGAGCAATATAAATCAATGAACCATAATCAATTACACCTGTCGAGTCAACCATTTCCTCACGGCCTCCATAAGTCGTTTCGCCAATGGTTACCTGCCACTCGTTGATGTTACCGACGACGTTGTAGGTCTCTTCAGCCTCGAGAATTTCTCCGAGGTATTTGTTGGTGTCCCACTCATAAATCTTTCGCATCTCGCCTTTCGTGTGCTTGCCAGCGGGATAGTGGTACAGCCACATAAAGGCACCATACGAGTCGGCATTATACGAACAGATAACACTGCCGTCCACCGAGGCTTTCTTGCCTACAATAAAATTAGTACAAGCCAGCGCATAAACCCCAGCCATCATTACAGTCGCTAAAAGCAATATTCGTTTCATATCTAATCAATTCACAATTATCAAATATCCATTATCAATTCTTAAATCTCTATCTCTTGTCCGTCGTAGGCCATTTGGATATCTTTCGGCAACGAGGCGTTTACATCTTCGTGACGCCCAATGTCGTGACTCGAATGGATGAGCCACGTCTGACGGGCACCAATCAGCCGGGCAAAATCCACGGCTTCATCCAGCGTCTGGTGCGAGTGGTGAGGCTTTTGTCGTAAGGCGTTGACCACAAGCACTTCAGCTCCTATGATGTAATCGAGTTCTCCGTCGTCAATGGTCTTCATATCCGTGATATATGCCAGCGGACCAATGCGGAAGCCAAGTATTGGCAGGTCGTGATGCATCACTTGGAATGGCATGATGTCGAGATCACCAATCGTCAATTTTTCGTGTGGATGAATCTCGTGTAACTGGATGGCCGGAACGCCTGGATAGCGATGTTCGGCAAAACAGTATGGCAACATCTGCAACATCCCTTGACGTGCTATCGGGTCGGCATAGACATTGATTTCGCCAAACTGACAGTAAGGGCGGATATCGTCCATTCCTCCCATGTGGTCGTAATGGGCGTGGGTAATCAGGATACCGTCAATCTTCCGGAACGGCTGGTTCATAATCTGTTGACGGAAATCGGGACCGCAGTCGATGAGCAGACGCGTTTGCTCGGTCTCGACGAGTGCCGAACAGCGCAGACGCTTGTCCTTTGCATCCGTACTGCTGCACGTGTAGCATTGGCAACCGATAGTCGGCACGCCACACGAGGTTCCCGTTCCTAAAAAAGTCAGTTTCATATAATGTTTACTTCCGGATGTATGTCAATTCCAAATTTCTCGCGAACGTCCTTGCGGATGGCTTCACACAGCGTTACAACTTCCGCACCAGTGGCACCGCCTCGGTTGACGAGCACTAGCGCCTGTTTGTCGTGAACTCCGGCACGTCCCAGCGAACGGCCTTTCCAGCCACATTGTTCTATCATCCAACCTGCCGGAATCTTTTCGTGGTCGCTGTCAATCGTATAATGAGGTATGTCTTCATACTGCGCTGCCAGCGATTCGTATTTCTCGCGACTTACCACAGGATTCATAAAGAAACTGCCTGCATTACCCGTTACTTTGGGGTCGGGCAACTTGGCATTGCGGATATCGATGATGACGGCACGCAACTGCGCCGCCGTAGGAATGCTGATACCCCTACGCTCCAGCTCGGCACGGATATTGCCGTAATCTAACTTGGGCTCAAACGTCGATTGCAACGCGTATGTTACGTGAGTCATCAGATACTGGTTCTTCCAGTCGTGCTTGAAACGACTGTCGCGATAACCATATTGGCAGTCGGCATTGCTAAACTGCCGCAACTGTCCCGTAGCAATCTCAATGGCTTCAACCTCGACTATCAGGTCTTTCGCCTCGACACCATAGGCTCCAATGTTTTGCACGGCACTGGCTCCTACATCGCCAGGAATCAACGACAGGTTCTCGGCACCATAGAGTCCGTGCTCTACTGCCATTGCCACTATCCTATCCCATTCCATACCGCTGCCGCAGGTCATCCTGCAACCGTCGATATCGACACCCATCAATGCAGAGTGAACCACAACACCCTCGAAGTCGCGAGTCAACAGTAGGTTGCTGCCCCCACCTATTATTATATAGGGATCTTCTGTCTCTCGCAAAATAGCAGCCACGTCACGCGCCTCATCCACAGTACAGTATTCCAAGAACCTCGTGCACCGTGCCTCAATGCCAAACGTGTTATGCTCCTTCAGGCTGTAGTTGCTTATATCTTTCATCCTTACCTCTTACTTTTTACCTCTGACATCAGACATCTTACGTCGTCAGCTTCGTCAATTTCCATTTACCGTCTTTCTTCACAAACCCCATCTCCAACTCCATACCGTTTGCTATGCCGCGCAGCACAAAGATTTTCTTGTTGCCACTCTTGTGGGGCTGACCGTAAATGATGTTGAAAATCATCTTTTGAGGCAACTCAGGTGCGAATGCCTCCCATGTGTCCGAAGATATCAGCCCTTCCATGCGTGCAAAGTCGTCATCGGGGTCTGGACCCTCAAATTCCATGGTTTCGTTCAGACTCTCCAACTGAAAATCATGATCTGTCGCAAACTGGTGGTAAAACTCCAGGAACGATGCGTTCGTCGATTGGCTAATGGGGATAGTATTGATGCTCGTCAGCATCCAAGCGCCACGAAGACGGTCAAAGATATGTTGCACCACGGCTCCTGTGTTGAAGTATATCATCTCTACTATCGCATGGTTCAGCGACGTGTCCTTCACCACTTCCATCTGTTTCTCACTGTCGAACAGCAGCGTATAGTAGTCCTGGCGCATAAAGTAACGTTCCATCTTCCACTCGCCCTTCTCAATCTTCCCTTCCTTGCCAGCTTTCGTCGTCTTCAGCGGAAAGAGAATACGCTCCATCTGCAACGACTTATTCGCCGCAAAGTTGAAGATAAAGTCGTCGAACAACTCGTCAGCGGCCTTGGGCATCGGGATGTTTGCCAACAGGTCGGCAATACTGTCGTTGGCGGTAGAATCTACACTCGTCGTCTGCACAGAATCTGCCGGGACCACATCCTCGGTTACTCCCGTCTTACTGCCTCCGCATGCTATCAACAACATGCTGCAGACCAAACCAACAAAAAACCGTTTCATGAATAATCGTTCTCTAAAACTATTTTCAATTTCCCTTCACCAGTCTCACCTCGTAGATTTCTCCAATCTGCTTGCGGGGCTTAGCAACAAATTTTACGCGTACCTGCGTTTTACCTTTCAGCAACTCGGCGGGAACGGGATAGGTCTCGTACTTAAACTCGGAGATGCGATACTTGCCCGTGTTGTTCACCGATGTCACCAGTACGTCATCAACGAAGATGTCGAACTCATGGCTCTTCCACTCGCCAACACCCCAATACTTCAGACGCAGCGAGAGGTCGGTTTCTCCGCCCGTTTGCATCAGATAACTGAAATAATGACCGTCACGAGCGTCACGGAAGAACACGTCGTTGGTATTACCTACGAACGAATCGTCAGTCTCCATAAAGTGATCGCTCTCAGGCTGTTGCTCGCCAGGCTGAACTTTATCGGTTGTGCGCGCCTCCAAAGCTTGGCGTTCCTGTTCCTGCTTGGCCAGATTGTCCAGATAGCCCTGATAGCTATCCTCCGTCAGAGCCAGCCAATACATCATATAACGTGCATCGTGCAACTCGAAGAACGGCATCAGCTCGTTACGAATTTCGTTCACCATCTTGGTATTGAACGTAAAGTGCAGGGGCTTGCCGGCAATGGGTTGCAAATGGTTGGCGATGTCGTCAATATGATTGTTAATCAGGATCGGTGCCTCATTGATGGGCTGTTTCTTACCCACTGCCAACTGTCCGAAACGGCTGTCGTCGGCAATCAGACCAACCAAATCCTCGGTGCCAGTCTTCATAGCAAGCATGATAGGACCGTGCATCAAAGCAATATACTGCGGCAGGTTGGGCAGATACTTCACACTGTTGTACATAGGAAAGTTGATGTCCACCACGTCGCCTTTCTTCCATTGGCGGTCAATGGTAACGTAGGATGACGGGCCAGTGATGATCTGCACAGGCTGACCATTCACTTTCACCGAGAACTGCCCCGGCTTCACCCAACCAGGGTAACGAATCTGAAGCGCAAATTTGCCTTTGCCCTGCGTAATGGTAATCTTGCTGGTTTCGCTATAGGGGAACGCCGTTTCTTGACGGAGCTGGACACCTTTTTCCCTCCAATTCAGTTCGGAAGCCACAAAGAGGTTCACAAACAGGGCATCACCAACGTGGGTATAGACGAACTGCCCATATTTACCGTGATTCTCCATACCTGTTCCCACGCAACACCACATCGCCTCGTTGGGCGCAGAATAGTTACGGTAGTGACGCGGACGGGCCGACGTGAAATAAACATAGCCGCCATGTTCCGGATGTTGGCTCGAAAGAATATGGTTGAAGGTGGCCAACTCATAGAAGTCCGCATAGCGAGCCTCGGGATTGCGGCGGTGCAGTTCCTCGGTCAATTTCAACATATTGTTGGTGTTACACGTC
This sequence comes from Prevotella sp., assembly GCA_017447515.1. Classification (GTDB taxonomy): domain Bacteria; phylum Bacteroidota; class Bacteroidia; order Bacteroidales; family Bacteroidaceae; genus Prevotella. Next base: position 33,650 of record JAFSNG010000012.1, read on the forward strand.
TCGGGACCGTCGATATCCTCGACAAAATCCTGACAGGCCTCTTTGCTGGGGAAGTGTTCGCGACGACTATTGCCGCCGAACGCGAGTGACCTTTCTCCGGTCACGATGTCCCAGAAGTAAGCGCTGGCATTATGGTACACTTCGTCACCCGAGAGTTCCGAAATACGCTCGAAACCCACAACTTTCGGCACTTGCGTGTTGGCGTGCAGATTATCCAGACAGTCCTGCCGCTGTGACAAAGGCTGCAGCAGACGCTTGTGCGAGAAACGACGGGCCGCGTTCAGATATTTCCTATCGCCTGTGATGGCGTAGGCGTCAGCCAGTACCTCGTTCATGCCGCCGTGCTCTGTATGCAGTGATTGCTCCACCTGAGCGTCACTGAGGTCTGCTGTCAGATTGATAATCCAGTCGCAGAAACCAAGGAACAGCTGCTTGGCCTGTTCGTTGCCGCAATATACCCAGGCATCGCGCAGACCGGCATACATCTTATGTAGGTTGTAGAACGGCACCCACGCGCCGTAATAGGGTCCGAAGTTTCCCTTCTTATATGCCGACCAGATGCGGTCGCTGCCGGGAACACCGCCTACATAGCCCTTGCCCCATTCGGGATGGTTCTTGGCATTGGCATCAGCACAGCGTTGCAACTCGCTAATCCAATAATCCAAGCGTTCCTTACACTCCTTGCTTCCCGTAGCAGCATTGATAGCCATCGCCGTCAGATAGTGTCCTCCGACATGTCCGTCCAATCCGTCCCAGTTGGGATAAGACTTTCCTTTGGGCGTCAGTCCCGCCTCCTTCAGATAAGGTGCCAACAGACGATCGTTGTCGTACTTCAATAGTACGCTGACGTTCAGGTCACGGGCCTTCTTCAGCGGTCCGTCCAACAATGTCACATCACCAAGTGGAAACTCATCGCTGTAGAGCTTGTCTTGTGCTCCAGCGGTCATACCGACAGCCAAAAGTGCGGAAAGGATAAATATTCTTTTCATCGATTGCGAAATTTTCTGCAAAGATACAAATAAGCGAGTAAAGAACCAAAGGAAAACTCGTTTTTCTTTGTTCTTTCGAGCGAAAGTATCTTCTCGCATAGCGAAAAGTTACAAATAAGCAAGCAAAATACCAAAAAAATAATCCAAAACCTTTGGTTCATTACTCATTTATTTGTACCTTTGTCAGCATGAAAGCAGAAATCATCAAGAAATACTTTCCGGAACTGACGGAAAAACAGCTGGGACAGTATGAGCTGTTGGACGATTTGTATCGAGACTGGAACGCGAAAATCAACGTCATCTCACGCAAGGACATCGACAACTTGTACGAACACCATGTGCTGCATTCGCTGGCGATTGCAAGAATGTTGCATTTCAAGGCAGGAACGAAGATTTTAGACTTCGGTACTGGCGGTGGCTTTCCAGGTATTCCGCTGGCCATTATGTTTCCCGAGTGCCAGTTTAAGCTTATCGACGGAACTGGAAAGAAAATCCGTGTGGCTCAAGAGGTGGCAAAGGCTGTTGGGCTGGAGAACTGTGAACCTGTCCAGCTGCGTGGCGAAGACGAGCGGGGGCGCTACGACTTCATAGTGAGCCGTGCGGTGATGCCACTGCCCGACTTGGAGCGAATCGTACGCAAGAATGTGGCCAAAGAGAGCCGCAACGCACTTCCCAACGGCATTATCTGCTTGAAAGGCGGCACGCTGGATGCCGAACTGCAGCCATTCCGCAGGATTGTAGATACGGCAGACATCAGCCAATGGTTCAGCGAGGAGTGGTTTAAGGAAAAATACGTTATTTATTTACCGCTATGATAGTCTATCCTATTGCAAAGATTAATCTGGGACTGAACGTCGTAGAGAAACGCCCCGACGGTTATCATAATTTGGAGACGGTATTTTATCCTGTGCCAATCAAGGATGCGCTGGAGGTTATGCCCATGGACGAAGGATTCCCATCAGACGTTGACTGCGACCTGAAAACGACGAACATCCATATAGAAGGTGACGAGCAGAAGAACCTGGTGGTCAGGGCCTACCGATTGCTGAAAGAAGACTTCCCTACCCTGCCCCGTTGTCATGCCCACCTATGGAAAGGAATACCCACACAAGCCGGTATGGGCGGCGGTTCGAGTGACTGCGCCTATATGATTCTGCTGCTGAACGACATGTTCCATTTGGGGTTGAGCGAACAAAAGATGATGAACTATGCCGCACGGTTAGGTGCCGATTGCGCGTTCTTCATCAAGAGCCGTCCGTGCTATGCCGAAGGTATCGGCGAACGACTGGAGAATATCAGCCTCGACCTGAGCGAATGGTATATCGGTGTGGTTCGTCCCGACATTCCCGTGCCGACGAAAGAGGCTTTTGCACGCATCCATCCTCACTATCCGCAGAACAACTGTCGCGAAGTGGTGATGCAGCCTGTGGAAACATGGAAGGAGGAACTAGTAAACGACTTCGAGGAGAGCGTCTTTGCCGTACATTCCGAATTAGCGCAAGTGAAACAGCAGCTATATAATATGGGCGCCACCTATGCGGCCATGTCTGGCTCAGGCAGCGCCCTGTTCGGACTGTTCAAGGAAAGTCCCGACCATCTCAGTCAGGTATTCCCAGATATGTTTACGTTTAGTAGTTTGTTATAGTTTCAGATGCTGCAGAAGACACATCAGTCTTTGTCGCTCTTATCGCCCATCAAGACAGAAGTGCGAACACGACTCAGTGTCTCGGGAGTCATCTGCAGATAGCTGGCAATATACACCAGCGGAGCACGCAACACCAACTGTGGCGAACGCTTGACGAGTTTCGAATAGCGTTCCTGAGCCGACTCGAAGCGCAGCATATCGGCATGTACCTGCGAAATGATGAGCGACTCCTCCAGAATCTTACGATAGAGCATCTGGATATTGACGTTACGAACGGCCTCGTGCTCCAGTTCGCGCTTGGGTAGTGCAAAGAGAATGGTAGGTTCCAAGGCCACCATCTGCTGGGCAGAAGGTTTCTCGGTGAACAGGCTCTCGATGCTCATCACGATATTGTTCTCGGTAGCCATATACTCAGTCAGTTCCTTGCCATTCTTGTAGTAGAACTGGCGTACCAATCCTTTGGCTACCCAATAGATGTTTTCGCAGACTTCACCCTCGCGGAGGATGATTTCACCCTTTTGAAACTTCTTTGGAATCAGAATGCCTTCTAACGCATCCAGTTCCTCATGGGTCATGGTACTGTAGCGGCGAGCCAATTCACGCGCCACGTCTCTTGTTGTCAGTCCGATTGTAGTCATATTCTTTCTATTTCCTTATTTAGATTGTTATTAGTTTCTGTTCTCTAAGTACTTAGTCAAGTTTCAGCACGGCAAGGAAGGCTTTCTGAGGCACCTCCACATTGCCGATTTGCTTCATGCGCTTCTTACCTCGTTTCTGCTTCTCCAGCAGTTTTCGCTTACGGCTCACATCACCACCATAACACTTGGCCGTCACGTCCTTTCGTACCTGTTTCACCGTCTCGCGGGCAATGATCTTGGCTCCGATGGCGGCCTGAATGGCAATGTCGAACTGCTGGCGCGGAATGAGTTCCTTCAATTTCTCACACATACGGCGACCGAAAGTGACGGCATTGTCCGCATGAGTCAGCGTCGACAGCGCATCAACAGGTTCACCATTGAGCAGAATATCGAGTTTGACGAGTTTCGACGGGCGGAATGAGTCGACATGATAGTCGAACGACGCATAACCCTTCGAGATACTCTTGAGTTTGTCGTAGAAGTCAATGACGATTTCGCCCAGCGGCAACATGAAACGCAATTCCACACGTCCACCACTGACATACTGTTGATCTATGAGTTCACCACGTTTGTCGAGACATAATGTCATGATGGGACCGATATAGTCAGCTGCAGTGATAATCGAGGCCTTGATGTAAGGTTCCTCAATGTGGTCAATCATCGTCAGGTCAGGCAATCCGGAGGGGTTGTGTACCTCTTTCTCCTCACCCTGCTTCGTATAGCACATATAGGTAACGTTAGGAACCGTGGTAATAACGTCCATGTCGAACTCACGGTCCAGTCGCTCCTGCACAATCTCCATGTGGAGCAGGCCCAAGAAACCGCAACGGAAACCGAAGCCCAAAGCCACAGAGGTCTCAGGAACGAACGTCAGCGAGGCATCGTTCAGTTGTAGTTTCTCCAACGAGGCACGAAGGTTTTCATAGTCTGTAGGATCAATGGGATAGACACCGGCAAACACCATTGGTTTGACCTCTTGGAAACCCTCAATGGCCTTGTTACAAGGACGGTCGATATGCGTAATGGTATCGCCGACCTTCACTTCTTTGGCGTTCTTGATACCCGAAATGATGTAGCCTACCTCACCCGTCCGAAGTTCCTTTCGGGGAATCATGTCCATCTTCAATACGCCTACCTCGTCAGCGTCGTACTCCATTCCGGTATTGAAGAACTTCACCTTGTCGCCCTGGCGAATCACACCATTGTTAATCTTGAAGTAGGCTATGATGCCGCGGAACGAATTGAACACCGAGTCGAATATTAACGCCTGCAGCGGAGCCTGCTCGTCACCCTCGGGATGAGGAATACGCTCAACAACAGCATTCAGGATGTCCTCAACGCCCTCGCCGGTTTTTCCTGAGGCACGAATGATGTCATCAGGGTCGCAACCAATGAGGTCTACGATTTCGTCTTCCACCTCGTCAGGCATAGCCGACGGCATATCAATCTTGTTGATGACGGGAATAATCTCAAGGTCATTGTCAATGGCCAAATAGAGATTCGAGATAGTCTGTGCTTGTACACCCTGAGTGGCATCAACCACCAGCAAGGCACCCTCACAAGCTGCAATAGAACGGCTGACTTCGTAGGAGAAGTCGACGTGTCCCGGGGTGTCAATGAGGTTCAGAATATATTTTTCACCCTTGTACATATACTCCATCTGGATGGCGTGGCTCTTGATGGTGATGCCGCGCTCACGTTCCAGTTCCATGTCGTCCAACATCTGTCCTTCCGTCACCTGGATGGTCTTGGTAAACTCCAGCAGACGGTCGGCCAGCGTCGACTTCCCATGGTCGATATGTGCAATGATGCAGAAATTTCTTATATGGTCCATAGTCGTGAAAACACAAATAGCTTTGCAAAGATACAACAAAAAATCGAAACGACCTACACAAGTGTGCAGATTTTTATAATTTTTTTCGTTTCAGCTAATCAAGTTCGAAGATTCCACTGGGAGAATTGCGCTTGAGAACCTCCAAATGGAAGTCCACTCCGGCAATAATTCCAAAATCACGCAACACGCTTTCAACAGTCTTGCGGGCCAGTTCAGGATGGTTGTTCTCCTCACTGAGATGACACAACCATACATTGCGCATATTCTCTGTCATATTCTCAACCAATGCCAATCCACAGTTGCGGTTGCTGAGGTGACCGGTCTCCGAGAGGATGCGCGTCTTCAGGAACTGCGGATAGGGACCACTCATCACCATTTCCTCGTCGTGATTGGCCTCGATCACCAGATGGCGCGCACGACGAATGTATTCTTTCATTTCGTCAGTCACCCTGCCGACATCGGTCATGATGCAGAAATTAGTCCCCTCAGCCTCAATGAAATAGCCCACATTATCGCTGCTGTCGTGAGGAACACCGAACGGCGTCACCTGGAAGTCTCCTATCTGGATGGTCTCGTCTTTGTTAATAACGCGAGCCAGCTCGGAAGGAATCTTCTGTGTGATACAATAGTTGCGATTAATGCCGATATGTACATCACGGGTAGCGTAAACAGGAATGTGATAGTCGTTGCTGAACGAACCAACGGACTTGATGTGGTCAGCATGGTCGTGGGTGATGAGCACATGATGAACCTGAGAAAGACTGAAGCCGTATTCACGACAATCTTTCTTCAACCCTCGCAAACCTACACCGAGGTCTATCAGCAGGGCATCATTCGGAGTGGTAAGCAAGTAGCAGTTTCCACTGCTTCCACTACCAAAAGAGATGAACTTCATCATACACTCATGCCAAAATTTGTGCAAAGGTATAAAAAAGTTAAGAATTAAGAGACAAGAATTAAGAGTTTTTTGTATCTTTGCAGAAAAATTTACTTATTTCACGTTTATGAGACTATTTCTATTTCTTCTGACGGCCGCGATAACCGTAAGCTGCAACACGGGATTCGATGGAGACAGCGAGGCGCTGAACACCGCTACCGACTGGGCGGAGGCTTACTTCAACTGCGACTTCAAGGATGCTGCCACAAACGCAACAGCTGAAAGCGACAAGTGGTTACGCTTTGCTGCATCGAACACGACAGAGGAGGATTTGAAGCTGGTGAATGGCGGTGCCACAGTCAGTGCAGCAGACTACTTCACCATAGCCAACGACACCCTGCGCGTCGTCACCCTGACAGTCAGGAATTTTCTAAAGACTACCGCTGTCGGAGCACCTGCCGAATTACAGCAGGAAGGGCGCTTCCTTGTTACCATCGTGAAACGCGACGGGGATTGGAAAGTTAGAATGGAAGGCCTACCGCGAAGTGAAAAGCAAAGTCGCGACTGAGTTTCGGGTGAATTATCGGGAAATGCTCGCGACTATTCTTGTATGCAGGGTTGACGGCCTTCATACCCATGTCAAAACGCAAGATGAAATAGTCGAAGTTCAGGCGCAGTCCGAGACCATAGCTGGCGGCTATCTGTTTCCAGAATTCTGATAACTTGAACTGTCCTCCCGGCACATCCTCATAATCACGAATGTTCCAAATATTTCCGGCATCCACAAACAGCGCACCATCCAACTTCCAGAACAGGTGAGCACGATACTCCATGTTCAAGTCGAGTTTCATATCGCCAGTATGATATACATAGATGATATTACCGTCGTCGCCGGAATAGTTTCCGGGGCCCAAGGTGCGCACACTCCATCCACGCACACTATTGGCACCACCCGAGAAATAGCTCTTCTCGAACGGCAGCACGCTACAGTTGCCATAGGGATAGGCAATACCCAAACCCGCATGAAGCACCAACTGGCGACGATAGCCGAGCTGGAAGTTATGCGTATAGTCCACATCACCTTTCACATATTGTGCAAAGGCCACATCCAGAAAAGTATACTGTCCCTCATCATTCTTATGGAAACCGAAGACATGTGCCAGCAAATCCAACAGGTTACCACCCGTCTCGATGTTCGTTTTGATGGCATATCGGCCGTTGTTATAGGTATATCGGAACCCGGTGTTCATGATGAAGAGGTCGGAATAGTTAATGAGCAACAGCGAATTCCGATTCTCGGCATCATCCAGATATTCTTCTCTGAAAGTATCACTAATCCAGGGCATGGAGATGTAGTTCAACTCAAGCAGGTTAATCTGATAACGGTCGTGATGGTTGGGATTGTTCCACTTGTAGCGCCAGCTGGCATTCAACACACGGCGCAGAAACTCAGGGCGGTTCTGCAAATCGACCATCAGCGACACTTCGGACGAGGCATTGATGCGCTGACGGATGGACCTGCTTAGGAATGGTGCTATGAATCGCGGAAACGACAAACTCGTCTGCAAGCTATATTCCAAGAAGTCGGAGTTGGAATAGCCCTCAAGCCCCCTGATAGCTTCGTAGGCGCCACGCAACTCTACCGTCAGCAGTTCGGAACCACGGAAGATATTGCGGTTCTGATAGGTCAGCGAGGCGGCAAAGCCTAAATCACCAGCCGTATTTGTACCCTCGGGTTGGAACGAGATGGACGACGGTTTGTTGGTACTGAGCTGGATATCGCAGTCGAGTTGTCGCTTTTCGAGGTCTTCCTGAAAACTGATGTTCGTATAACGTATAGCCCCCAGACGTCCGAAATGGTTGTATGTCGTCTGTTGGTCGGCCGCCGAATAGAGGTCTCCCATGCGAATGTAGGTATTGTTACGCAGCACCTTGGGACGCAGATGGATAATCGTATCGTCAGCATTGCCACTGTGGAAGCGGATATCGCGAATGGTGTATTGCTGATGAATGGCATCTGTTACCTGATTGTTGCGAAAGCGGTGCAGCACCAGCGTGATGTCAATACCGGTTGTTCCCGGCACGGAATCAGCTCTATACGTGATGAAATCCTTGTTGAAACGGTAATAGCCCGTATTGGTCAGCAGTTGTGTGATACGCTTGCGTTCAGCGTCGAGAGTCTCAATGCTGAAAGTCATACCGCGGTGCAAGCCACGATTCTCGGGTTTGTCCACTTCAAGGATTTGGGCAATGATCGTGTCCTGAATGTCGTATTCGATGTGGCGGAGGGAATAGATGGGACCTGGATGAACCTGATAGGTAGTACGAAGTTTACGGCCTTTGGTCGTATTCGTGGCATCTACTGTAGCACGCAGATAGCCCATATTCTGTAGCTGGGTTTGCAGACTCCTGATTGACTGTTGCGTCTGCAACGAGTCATAGAGCACCGGAGCCTCTCCTATGTTGCGCAGCATGCGATTCACCCAACGTGACGTATCGCGACCGGAAAGGGAATAAGTATAGAGGGGAATCTTGGCAGCAGAGAACCAACGCGAATTGCCTGTCTGGCGGATGTAATCCCTCATCTCGGTAGTGGTCAGGCCACGAACCGGAGCATCGCTTTTTATATGCACCTTGTCCAACAGATAGTCGCCTTCAGCAACGTATTTCGTCTCTGAACACGAGGTCAAAATCAAGACCAACAGGGCGGCAATGAAAAAAAACTGCTTCATTTGAGCGCAAAGGTACGAAATTTTTTGTAAATTTGCACACAAATAATGCAAAAAACATGATTAGCAAAAACCAAATCAAGCTCATTCGCTCGCTGGAGCTGAAGAAGAACCGCCGGCACGAGAACCTCTTCGTGGCAGAAGGACCGAAGGTCGTAGGCGATTTGTTGCAGGCAGGATTCCTGCCCCACTCCGTCTTTTCGACCACTGAACGCCCTGACGCACAACTGATTACAGAAGAGGAACTGCGTCGCATCAGTTTCCTGCAACATCCACAAGAGGTGCTGGCGCTGTTCCAGATTCCCGCTCAGCCCTCAGACATCTTACATCATCCATCTGACATCATCCCTCATCCCTCATCCCTCTCCCTCGCTCTCGACGGCGTGCAGGATCCAGGCAACGTCGGTACCATTATCCGCATTGCCGACTGGTTTGGCATCGACACCATCTACTGTTCACCGGATACAGCCGATGTCTATAATCCCAAGGTCGTGCAAGCCACTATGGGCAGCCTCGCACACGTACATATTATATATTGCGACCTGCTGGAACTGTTTGCCCATTGTCAATGTTCTGTTTACGGCACCCTGCTCGACGGCAAAAACATCTACGAACAGTCCCTCACCGCCGACGGCATCATCGTCATGGGCAACGAAGGCAACGGCATCTCGGAGGCCGTCAGGGAGAAGATTACCCACCGCCTGCTCATTCCCAACTACCATACTGGCGACCACACGGCCGAAAGCCTCAATGTGGCCATAGCGACAGCCATCACCTGTGCAGAATTCAAGAGGAGGGCTGCCCTATGATATTCTATTTCACTGGTACTGGAAACACCCGCTGGGCAGCCCAGCAGCTGGCGGAAGCGACAGGCGACGAACTGCGTTTTATACCTGACGAACTCGGCAAAGGCGAGCTAAGCTATACGCTGAAGGACGGCGAACGACTGGGATTCTGCTTTCCCACCCACGGCTGGCAACCGCCACGTATTGTCCGCGAATTCATCCGCAAGGCCACCTTCAACCTTCAGCCCTCAGACATCACCCATCAACCGTCTTACATCTACGCCCTCACAACCTGCGGCGACAACATGGGATATGCCATGCGCATCTTCGATAAAGAGCTGTCGCAGAAAGGGTTACACACCGATGCACGCTTTGCCATCGTGATGCCCGAATCGAACGTCTGCTTCTCGTTTCTTCATCTCGACACCGACGAGAAAGCCCTCCGGAAGGTCAATGCTGCCCGACAGCGAATGACACATATCTGTCAGGTTGTCAAGGAATGCCAGCGCGACGTGGAGGAACTGGTGAAAGGTGCCATTCCCTTTACCTACACCTACATCATTGGCGGTTACTACAACAAACACCTCATCACCGACCGTCACTTCTGGGTCGATGCCGAGGCCTGCATCCAGTGCGGTCTCTGTGCCAAGCTATGTCCTGTCGACGACATAAAAGGTACACCGCCCGTGTGGCAACACAACGAACGGTGTACAAATTGTCTGGCCTGTTATCATCACTGTCCCCGTCACGCCATCCATTGGGGCGACATGAAGCGCGGACAGTATGTTTTCAGAGGTGAGAGGTGAGAGGTTAGTAAACTCTCGGTCCGAAGATAGTCGTGCCGATGCGTACTATAGTGCTGCCCTCCTCTATGGCTATCTTGTAGTCGTGGCTCATTCCCCAGGAGCGCTCACGGAAGTAGTCGACATCAGCAAAATACTGTTCCTTGACCTGATAGAACAATTCTCGACCCTGACGGAACTCCGAACGTATCTGCTCCATGTCGTCCACGTTGGAAGCCATCATCATCAGTCCGCAGATGCGCACATGCTGCAGCTGACGCCAGCTGCCTTCAGCCAGCAGCTGCCACAGCGCATCAGGCGTCAGGCCATACTTGGTCTCCTCCTCAGCGATGTGCAGTTCTAACAGCACGGCAATGGTGCGTCCGCATTTGGCAGCCTGCTTGTCAATCTCCTTCAGCAGCTTTAGTGAGTCCACAGCTTCTATCATCGTGATGTAAGGGACGATATACTTCACCTTGTTGGTCTGCAGGTGGCCGATGAAATGCCAGTAGATATCCTTGGGCAACGTCTCGTGCTTCAGGCGCAGTTCTTGCTCGTGGCTCTCGCCGAAGATGCGCTGTCCCTCAGCGTAGGCAGCCTCGATATACTCGTTGGGATGATACTTACTGATGGCCACGAGATGTACACCCCGTGGCAAATCGGCCAGCACCTTACGCAGATTTCCTTTTACGTCGTACATGACAGCGGAAGCAAATTATTCACTCTTCATTCTTCACTCTTCACTTCCTTGCCGTATTCGAACACGTCCATCAGCGTGGTCTCGTTCACAGCAGCTATCACGTAGTCAATCATCGTGGTACCCATCACGCTCTCGATGTTGCTCACCGCACCCTTCAGCGTGCCGGCCTGCACCAGATAGTTCACGTTCGAACGCTTTTCCTTCTCCGTCTTCTCGTCGATGGTGATAAACTGCAACTTCGCCTTGTACCAGCGGTCGGCCATTTCCTCGTCCGAGAAGAATATCTCCTTATACGGTGCTATCTTGATGTCCTTGATGGTAAACTCGCCACTGATGTAGCTCGACATTTCTTCCATAATACGTTTTTCAGCCTCCGTAAACGACAGGGCGTCAACCACGTAACTCTCCGTAACCTTCTTCTGCAAGCCGTCCTCCATCACTTTCTCGTAGGCTATCTTGCACTCAAACCAAATTGCTGTTCTTGATCTCATATTTCAACTATTATCTTTTATCTATATTTATCTCACTATTTCTGAATAGCCCTGCTATTCGTATTCAGCTGCTGTTTCTTCTGATTCGTGATACGCTCAATAATCTCCGTGGCAATCAGCTGTGAACGCTCGGGCGTCAAACCCGCATCGGCACCCAGTTCGCTCTGCGACTTCATCAGCTCCTCGATGGTCGACTCGCTCTCCGACATGAATTTCTTCTCGCTGTTGCTCATATATTCCTTATTATATATCTTCGACAGGATGCGGTCGGCCTCCTTCTCGTAGCGCTTGCGGAATATCTCCTCCGCCTTCGCCTGGAAGTCACGCTCCGCAGCCTCGTCCACAACCAGCGAATCACCGTCGCTCGTCACACCCAGTTCCGCAGGGTCGAAACCGTCGTCTATCAGGTCGTCGGTAGCCGTGCGCGGAGCAGGTTTCACAAACTCTATCGGCTGCGTCTCAGGGAAATACTCGAAATACAAGCCCACGCAAACCAGCGTGATAATGACGGCAGCCACCAGCGTGATGATTGAACGGAAACTCGCACGGCGCTTCTGGATGGCCTTCACCATGTCTGCAGGCGTGTCGAAACGGTCTTCGGGAGCCTCGCTGACGGCCTTCTTCAGCGCCGGGCGATACTCCAGCGGCAGGTCGCTCTTGTCATAGAGACTGAGCATGAACTTACCGATGCTGTAGATATCGCAGCGGTCGTCTATGGAACCACCGTTCAACACCTCGGGAGCCACATATCGGGCATCGTCGCCATAGAACGCCTGCTGGTCGCTCAGTCCGCCATAGAACGAGCCGTGCGTCAGCAACAGCGCACTGTTGTCACCCTTGCGCACAAACACCGTTTTGGGCGAATAGCAAACGTGTCGCAAGCCCTGTTCGTGCAAGTATGTCGTAGCATCCGCCAGCGACGTCAGCACATTATCCATAAAGCCCTTCTCGGCTACTACTGCCGGATTGTCTATCAGCAGCTGCTCGAAGGTCTGGTAATTGCCCAGTTCCAGCTCCAGTCGCGTCACGTCACCCTTATCATCTGTCACAGGCGTAAAGTGCAGCTGGTGTTTGTCCACCAGCGTCTTGTTCCGCTCACACTCCGCCTGCAGGGCCTTCGCAAAGGCAATGTTCTGGTTCAGTTCCGCACGAATGTCCACCACACCACGCCATTTGCCGTCCACCTGCTCACGATAGAACCCGCCTATCGGCAGCATCACCGGATGCTTCTTGCCATCATTCCTGGCCGCCAGTAACTCTTCGTAATTCATGTCTTATTCCATTTTGAATGCGCAAAAGTACAAAAACTTCTCAATATACAGCGAATTTCATTTGATTTTTTAACACTATTAAAGCGTATATCCGTCCCGGCTGTATTCAATTAATGCGCAATTAACGGGAATTCGCATTGCAACGCCACACTCCCAAGGGGAGAACGCCACACTCTGTACCTTTAGGTCAGAGAATTAACGGTAATTCGTAACCTTTGCAGCACTCAGTCGAAATGGTATACTTTTGAATTATTTTTTTGTATACTTTTACGTTATCATTTACAAGCATATTGTGAGTTCATTAAGGTCTTGTAACCTCAAGAGTCTTAAGGCAGCTATCGTCTGATGAACCACCGTAAAGAATGTTGTAACGACCACTTAAAGCCATCATACATCCTGTGTGAACATCATACCATGCGAACGTCTCATCATCGATATCCAACTCCACATTTACGGTTTCACCCTTGGCTACATTCACACGCTTGAAACCACGAAGCGTCTTCACAGGACCTTCACTGTCATCCGGACGCTGAACATAGAGCTGAACAACCTCTGCGCCATCACGTGAACCTGTATTGGTAACTGGGATGATAATCTTCTCCTTTGTCATTTTGCCGTCTGCTGTATATGAAGCAGGAACAAGTTGTGCATCTCCATAGGAGAACGTTGTGTATGAGAGTCCATGACCGAAGCAGAACTGAGGCTTCTCTTTCATATAGCGATAGGTACGACCCTTCATGCTGTAATCAAGGAAACTTGGCATCTGAAGTGTATCCTTATAGAAAGTGAGAGGCAGACGACCTGACGGATTGTTGTCACCAAAGAGTGTCTCTGCCACTGCCTGACCACCCATCTGACCTGGATAGAACACCTGCATCATTGCATCACAGTTCTCTGCTTCAGGAACCATAGCCATTGCAGAACCTGAGCAGTTGATATATACGATGCGCTTGCCTGCCTTATGAATCTTGGCAATGAGGTCGCGCTGAACACGTGGGAGCTGAATATCAGTACGGTCGCCGCCCTTGAAACCTTCAATCTGTACTGGCATCTCCTCTCCTTCAAGTCCCGGAGAGATACCACCAACAAAGACTACAACATCAGCAGAACGAAGCTGTTTAAGCAACTGATCATCATTGAAATGAGTCGTGTTACCCATATCAAACATCAATGCGTTGATACCCTTACCACCTACATAGCGTAGTTCAAGCTCGTATGTCTTACCTGCCTCTGCAGAGAGAACATATACAGGTTCTTTGCTTTCACGACTACCCAACTGTCCCTCAGCCTCCTTGACAACTTCGCCATTTACGAGCAACTGAATCTTAGAACATGCAGCTTTGATGTCAAACTCAATATTACTTGCTTCCGGGGTATTGATTGTTGTCTTATAGACTGCTGAGAAGTTCTCAAGATTCACACCTGCACGGAAAGTAGTTCCTCCATAGGTATAGAGCTGCATAGGGTTCTTGTAACGGCCGTAAGCAACTACAGGTCCGCTGAAGTCTGTTGTATTGTAATAGGCAGCATACCAGCCTTGTTCGCCAGCAGAACGACCAACACCCATCCAACTTTTATAGCTGGTGCTTTGTGCAAGTCCGCAACCCTGAGAGTAGATGAGCTTATTTGGCTTCACATACTTACGGATTCCATCAAGAATGGTAATGGTAGCATCGGGAGTACCGTTATAGTTACCCCAAAGCATGATACTGTCGTTGGCATTAGGGCCTACAACTGCGATTGTCTGACGGGGATTCAGTGGCAACAATGGAGCTCTTTTGCCATCAGCAGAGCGGTCGTTCTTAAGAAGCACGATACCCTCGCGAGCTGCCTGCAGACTCTTTGCCTTATGATCAGCACAAGCTATGACAGATGCAGGAATATCATCGTATGGTGTCTTTTCATCCATCTCGCCAAGTTCGAAGCGAGCCTTGAGCAGACGGAATACAGACTGGTCGATACGGTTTTCGGTGATGAGTCCCTGACGCACAGCCTCTGGCAGTTCGATATAAGAACCACCACACTCAAGGTCAGTACCGCTCCATACAGCCTTTGCATCTGCATGGATCGTATCAGGCTCAGTCATGTGAGCACCTGGGGTGTAAAAGTCATTGATAGCCCAGCAGTCGCTTGTGACAAGTCCGTCAAAGCCCCAGTCGTTGCGCAGAATCTGTGTGAGCAGACGACTTGATCCGCAGCATGGCTCATTCTCATAACGGTTGTAAGCACACATCACCTCCTTGACCTTTGCCTCTGTGACGAGAGTCTTGAAGGCAGGCAGATAGGTTTCCCACAGGTCACGAAATGATATATTATCTGCATTGAACACGTGACGGTTCCATTCTGGTCCGCTATGAACGGCATAATGCTTTGCACAGGCATGAGTCTTGTTGCCGTCAGGTCCTTGAAGACCATTGACAACAGCAACGCCCATACGACTTGTGAGATATGGATCCTCACCATAGGTCTCCTGACCGCGTCCCCAACGTGGATCGCGGAAGATGTTTACGTTAGGAGTCCAGAATGTGAGCCCCTGATAGCGACGGATGTTGTCCTTGCTCTCTTCACGTGCAAGACGGTTTTTTACGCGCGCCTCAGTACTTGCAATATCGAAACACTCTTGTACCAGATTAGTATCAAACGTTGCAGCCAGACCAATAGCCTGAGGAAACATTGTGGCAACACCATTTCGGGCTACACCATGCAGCGCTTCATTCCACCATTGATAAGGTTTCACACCAAGGCGTGCCACTGGTTTTGACTGGTCCATCATCAGACCGACCTTCTCCTCCAAGGTCAGACGCTTCAATAGGTCGTTAGCACGCTCTGCAGCACTCAATTTGGCATCCTGATATGACAGGAGTGCCTGTGCATTGAGGATTGAGGTTGTTAAACTCAGCCCTAAGGCAATAATAAAAGATTTCTTCATGTTAAAAAAATAGTTTAATCTGCTGCAAAGATACAAAAAATACTGAGATAATTCCACTTTTTATAGGTATTTTTTTATAATGTTACTACTTGCGTCAGACAGATCTCAGTATCAAGCAGATTTGCGACAAACTCGCCTTTCCCAATCCCTCTTTCTTTGATGTATCCCACCCTACTCACAGTTCGGCGAAAAAAACGCTGGTCAGCATTCTCGCCATCTTATTTCTCAGCCTTCAGTCCTCAAACCTCTTCTCTATCACCTTCCAGTCGACAATCTGCCAAAGAGCTGAGAGATGAGCAGCACGGCGGTTCTGGTAATCCAGATAATACGCATGCTCCCAGACATCGAAGGTCAGTAACGGCTTCAACCCCTTCTGAACAGGATTAGCCGCATTCGCCTCCTGCGTAATCACCAAGGTGCCATCAGCATCTGCCGATAGCCATATCCAGCCAGAGCCAAATAGTCCTACTCCCTTCGCCTCAAACTCAGACTTGAAAGCCTCCACACTACCCCACTGCTTCTCGATCTGTGCAGCGAGTGCCCCCTCAGGAACGTGAGCAGCCTCACCGATAGGTTTAAACTGCATGAAATACAACTCGTGGTTCAGTATCTGTCCTGCATTGTTAAATACCGCCCCTTCACTATGAAGGACAAGCTCTTTAAGCATCTCGAGTTCTCCAAGACTCCCCTCGCCTATTGGAGAGGGGTTAGGAGGTGAGGCTAGTCCATTCAGATTATCCACATACGCCTGAAGATGTTTCCCATGATGGAAACCAATTGTCTCTTTACTAATCACCGGTTCCAATGCCTCCGGTGCATACGGCAATGCCATCAATTCATATTTCTTCATATCAATAGTTTTAGTTTATTTATACTCCTTCCATCAGACATCAGACATCAGACATCATCCTTCGTTCATGTCACTGACCTATCCCCTGGCATCACTCAGTTATTCATCACACCTTTCTATTTCTCCAACGCCCTCTCATCCATCAAAAACTCCTGGAGGCTCATAATCAGAATTCCATTCTCGTCATTGTGCCGTATCACATTGTCCTTGGTCACAACAACCTTCCTGAACCCGTCACCCACATTCACCAGCGGACGCTCCTCCTGCTGCCGTTTTTCTGTAGTGGGTATCGAGAATGCCGACTGTACATACACTCGCTCATCAGCCTTGTTGCATACAAAATCCACCTCTATCTGCTTACGCACATACTTGCCGTCCTCCTGGCGCTCATTAATCTCCACCACCCCAACGTCAACAGAATACCCGCGCAGACACAACTCGTTATACATCACATTTTCCATCAGGTGAGTCTCCTCAAGCTGACGGAAGTTCAGCCGAGCATTCCTCAACCCTGTGTCTGTGAAATAATACTTATACGGCGTTGAAATATACCGTTTCCCTTTAATGTCATAACGCTCTGCCTGTTCTATCATGAAAGCATCGCACAGGTAATCCAGATACTGCTTTATCGTGACAGCCGACAACTTTCCCGTACCGGAACTTGTAAAAGTATCCTCCAGTTTCTTAGGATTCGTCAGCGAGCCAACTGCCGATGATATCACATTCAGCAAGCTCTCCAACTGAGCATCATTCTGCACCCGGTTTCGCTCAATGATATCCCTCAGGAAAACCTCGTCAAACAGGCGTTTCAAATAATCTGCCTTCTCCTCTCTCGATGGCAGTAAGGCGCAATAAGGCAGACCTCCAAAGGTCATATATTCAGTCCACACATCATCAAAGGGTTTGTCTGGCTGAATGGTTCTGTATTCCTTGAAACTCAACGGACGCAGATACATCTCGTCACCGCGCCCCCTGAATTCAGTAATAATATCTTTCGATAGGAATTTTGAGTTGGAGCCTGTCACGTAAGTGTCAAGGTTCTCTATATGCAAACAGCTGTTTAACACATCTTCAAACTCATCCATCAACTGCACCTCATCTATCAGCAAATAATAGGGCTTCTGGTCCTTAATCTGCTTCTTAATGAAAGCCAGACAAGCATCTGGGTTACGTAGTTCCTTATTGGAACGATCCTCCAACTGTATCTCTATGATGTGATTCGGTTTAACGCCCGTCTCTATCAGATGCCTTTTGAAGAATTGAAACAACAAGTATGACTTCCCGCATCGTCTGATGCCGGTCACTATCTTCACACGCCCGTTGCCCTTGTGTGCAATTAGCCTTTCCAGATACCTGTCGCGCCTAATCTCCATTGTCATTCATTTAATATTTTTGCAATTCTTGCAATTTTACAAAATGTTTTGGCTACAAAATTAACGATTTCCTGCCGAACTTATTGCATTTCTTATCGTTTCTTTTGCATTTTTAACATATTACGTTCTCAAATATTCCTTTTTGCTCTCAACTCCCCCGCTTCCGGCACATTGGGGCGCGCCCCAAAGAGCCTCCAGCTTCCCACGATGGCCGGTTCCCTAATCGGTCACCCGCCTGCCTCAATCTCCGTTTAATTTATAATTGAATCATTCCCACAATTAATTCAGCCTTCATCCCTCAGACCTCTATTTGTATTGATTCACCCTCTTACACTCCTCCATCATTTCCAACAATTCCTTGAACTTCTCAACCCTCTCCGGCTTCATCTTCCTAGCATTAAGAATCTTCCGATTCGCCTTCACCCAATTCAGCATATCATGCTCCTCAATTCTATACTTCGACGGATTCCGTTTATTCGTCTCAACAAATTGAGTCACCTCCTCATATTGTTTCAACCACCTTTCCTCTTGTGTCATACTATTTATCTATAACTCCGTATCTTGCTCTCCGAAACCATCAAACTATAGCCACAATCATGTCCGTAGTAAAACGTCTGCATCAGATTTGCGATATTTTCCTTCATGGCCGGTCCTATTATTACTTTCTTCAACTTGAAAGGATAATCCCCTGCTTCTGGTTTGCCGGTCTTCTTTAGTCCTCGCTCCACGTACGGTGTCAATATTCCATTTTCATGGTTGATAAACCAACCATCTGGCTTGCCACTTTTCACCATCAGCCTATATTCCTCCTCTGTATTATAATCCACGTGTTTCAAGAAATGACGATAATTCTTCAAAAGATTTAGCCGGAATCTGATTCTCTTTGCCTTCAAAGATCTCATAAACCCCGTCACCTTCTTTAAGTCTTTATCTGGGTCTATATAGTTAATCTTGTACAGTCTGTCGTTCTTCTTTGTATCGCGTTTAAAAACCATGCAAACCCCTCTTGCATTGTCACCATAGAAACGCCACATATCCAAATCGTCTATCCTCGTCGTAAACGACGTGATAAACTCCTTATCCGCAAACAGGTATTTGTCATAGTCTTGCTCATACTTTTCTTTATAACTCTTAAGCATTTCGTCTAGAAAGTCCGTTTCTGTCTTGTCGTTCATGGATACGAGGCTGTTCATCCTCATCTTCCCCGACTTCAAAATAGCCACCAGAGTTTCAAAGGTTGTGTATTTTGCGATCTCATCAACATTGCCTGCTTTCTGAGGCATCAACTTGCCAAGAATCCGAGTCTCCGTTTCCTCTTTCAGAATATAGCACTCCGATGTTGGGTCATATATTACTTCGTCTGCCTTGATGCTACAGCCAAGCTTCTTTTCTGCCAATTCATTAATAAATTCCCGTTGAGTGACAGCATCTTCAGGTTCCTTAAACACCTTCTGCATCCATTCATCAAATGATTTTTCATCGCGCAGAAGTTCATTTTTCCTGCGCACAGATAGTTTGCCATTCATAAAGTCAAACTCCCAGCAAGGTATATCATAAACCGTCATGATGGGGTCTATCCTCATACGATTGCCCAATCTATAAACCAACTTCATAAAGGGCTTCTCAAAA
>JAFSNG010000069.1 GCA_017447515.1 Prevotella sp.
AAGGGTTTAAAAACTCTTAACCCATGCCCTATAACTCCATTTTTCTTAGTAATTTTGCAGCATGATTTATCCGAGTAACTACGAACAGAAGATAGGATTCGACGAAATACGGCGCATGCTGAAGGGCCATTGCCAGAGCACCCTGGGTCAGGAGAAAGTGGACGAAATAGCCTTCTCAGACGATGCCAGTGTGGTGAACGAATGGCAGGAGCAGGTGAGGGAAATGCGCCGACTGATGCAGGCTCAGGAGAAGCCGGAAATGAACTATTTCTTCGACGTGCGCGAGTCGGTGGCCCGCATCCGACTGGAAAACACGCATCTGGAGGAGAACGAGCTGTGGGATTTGCGCAGGTCGCTGGAGACCATCGGCATCATTGTGACTTTCCTGAATAAGAATGATGGCGGTGCGGAGAGAGAGGGATTCGAACCCTCGGAGTACCTCTACCCTGCCCTACACCGCATGGCTGAGGACGTGCAGACGTTCCCAGCGATGATTCGTAGGATAGACTCGATACTGGATAAATTCGGACGCATCAAGGATTCGGCATCGATGGTGCTGGCAGGTATCCGTCACGACATGGAACAGACGGCGGGCAGCATCTCGCGTACCTTATATACTATACTGCACGCGGCACAAAGGGACGGACTGGTGAATCAGGACGCAGCCCCAACGTTGAGAGACGGACGACTCATGATACCCGTTGCACCTGGACTGAAGCGCAAGATCAATGGTATCGTGCACGACGAGAGTGCCACAGGTAAGACGGTGTTCATCGAGCCTGCCGAAGTGGTGGAGGCGAACAACAAAGTGCGCGAACTGGAGGCCGCCGAGCGACGGGAGATTATCCGCATATTGACGGTATTCTCTGACGAGTTGCGCCCACACGTGCAAGAGGTGCTGGACTCGTATCGGTTCTTGGCCATGATAGACCTGGTACATGCGAAAGCGGAGATGGCCGAGCAAATAGGC
This sequence comes from Prevotella sp., assembly GCA_017447515.1. Taxonomy (GTDB): domain Bacteria; phylum Bacteroidota; class Bacteroidia; order Bacteroidales; family Bacteroidaceae; genus Prevotella. The sequence continues at coordinate 971 of JAFSNG010000069.1, forward strand.
GGCTTCGAGCCCGAGGTGAAAGCCGAACCCACGATGGACTGGATAAGGGCGATACACCCATTGCTACAAAGGTCGTTGGCGAAGCAAGAGAAACGCGTAATACCTCTTGATATCAGATTGGAGAACACGAATTTCACGAATGACACGAATTCTAAAGACTACAAGAACATCGGGCGGTTGCTGATTATCAGTGGTCCGAATGCGGGCGGTAAGTCGGTATGCCTGAAGACGGTGGGATTGCTGCAGTATATGGTTCAATGCGGACTGTCGATACCCATTGGCGACCGTTCGACGGTGGGATTGTTCGAGAGCATCATGATAGACATCGGCGACGAGCAGTCGATAGCCGACGACCTCTCCACCTATTCTTCGCACCTGCTGAACATGAAGAACATGATGAAGCAGGCCAACGCGCGAACCTTATTATTAATAGACGAGTTCGGTGGCGGTACGGAACCTACCATTGGCGTTGCTATTGCCGAGGCCGTGCTGAAGCAGTTCTGGAAGAAGGAGGCCTTTGGTGTCATCACGACTCACTATCAGAACCTGAAGCACTTTGCCGAGGATCATCCTGGCGTGGTGAATGGTGCGATGCTGTACGACCGTCATCAGATGCAGGCGTTGTTCCAGTTGTCGATTGGTCAGCCTGGTTCGTCGTTTGCCATCGAAATCGCAAGAAAGACGGGTATTCCTGAGGAGGTCATCAGCGACGCCTCGGAGATTGTCGGATCGGACTATATCCAGAGCGACAAATATCTGCAGGACATCGTGCGCGACAAGCGATACTGGGAGGGCAAGCGTCAGACCATCCACCAGCACGAGAAGTCGTTGGAGGGTCATATCCAGCGTTACGAGACCAATCTGGAGGAGATAGATCGCGAGCGCAAGGCCATTCTGAACCGTGCCAAGCAGCAGGCTGAAGAGCTGTTGGCAGAAGCAAACCGACGGATAGAAAATGCCATCAGAGACATCAAGGAGGCACAGGCCGAGAAGGAGCAGACGCGACTGATTCGTGAGGAACTACAGGAGTTCCGCGAGCAGGTGCAAAACGACGATACACGCGGACTGATGAGCGAAGAGGACTTTGCCAAGCGTCTGCAGAAGATGGAGGAGCGCAAAGCCCGTAAGGAAAAGCGTAAGGCCGAGAAAGGTAAACAACAGCGGGCCACCAGCGAGAAACTGGCAGCAAGGGCCAAAGTCAATCTGAACGACGCGAACCGTCCGTTGGAAAAAGGCGACAGCGTGCGCATCAAGGGCACCAATAGCGTTGGCGAGATAGAAAGCATTCAGGGCAAGCAGGCGACAGTGGTGTTTGGTGGACTGCGAAGCAAGGTGAAGCTGGAGCAATTGGAGCGTGCAGCGAAACCGAAGGAAACAGCGGCAAACCCTGCCGACAAGCACGCCCATCTGGCTATTCAGACCTCGCATGTGACGCGCGCCACAATGGAAGACCGCCGTCAGAACTTCCATCAGGACTTGGATGTGAGAGGTATGCGTGGCGACGAGGCTATCGATACCGTCATGCACTTCATTGACGACGCCATCCTCATTGGACTGAGTCGCGTGCGCATCTTACACGGAACGGGAACGGGCGTGCTGCGACAGCTGATTCGCCAGTATCTGCATACGGTGCCCAACGTGAAAAGTGCCAAAGACGAGCATGTGCAGTTTGGCGGCGCAGGAATCACGGTAGTCGACCTTGATTGATGTCTGATGGCAGATGTAAGATGTAAGATGTTTTAGCGGCGGGAACGCTGAATCATCGTCTTCAATTTAGCATTGTATTTCGTAGCAGCAAGCAATTCCTCGATGGTGAGGTGCATGCGGTATTGCCAGCGGTTGTATGGATCGCTGGGAACGTTGATGCGCTCGTCCTGAGGATTCTTGCGGCGCAGTTGGGAATCCATTGCCAACCAATCCTGCAACGACAGCAGACACAGCATCGAGGGACAATACAGGTGGCGAGCGATGATTTCCTCTGCCAAATGGGCAGGCAGCTGTTCAGGTGCGCGACCCTCCTTTTGCAACATCGTCACATAGAAGCGCTGACGACGCTCAGGACTCTCCTGCCACCAAAGGCGCAGGGGTGACATGTCGTGGGTGGAAATGGTACAGACGCTACGGATGGGATTGGCGTCGAGATGGGCAAATTCGAAACCCTGCTGTTTGGGCATCTGCTGGATTTCGAGCGTGAGGATGCGCAACTGGTCGAGCACGGGTTCCACACATTCTGGCAGCATGCCTAAATCCTCGCCACACACCAGCATGCGCGATTCTGCCAATATGGCAGGCAGGCGTTTCAGGGCCTGCTGTCCCCAGAAGAACGAATGGCGCTGGTAGAAATAGTTGTTGTAGAGCCGCAGGAAGGCATCTTTCTCTTCGTCGGACAGCACCTCGAAGACGGGTTCGTTGATGATGCCCAAACGCGGATGGTACATCTCTGCCTCGTAGGGGTCTTCGACGAAGAGCACGTCGCAAATCAGTCGCATGAGACCGTCACGAATCCACAGGCTGTTCTCG
>JAFSNG010000013.1 GCA_017447515.1 Prevotella sp.
AGTTTAAACCAAGTGCAAAGATACAAAAAAAAATTCACAAAACCATTAAAACGTGCATATTTAAGGATTTTTAGCCTCAAATTTGGCATATTTTTACGTTATTTTTTTCTTATTTGGTAAAAATGTTGTTATTTTGCACCCAATTTCAGAGACAAGCATAGAAAAAGCAATGAAAGTATTCGATAAAATTGTGGATCTTCAGAATCAGCTTTTTGAAGATTTCAAGCAAGGAAAAGAGGTTGGCCTTGTGCCGACCATGGGAGCACTTCATGAAGGTCATGCCTCGTTGGTGCGCCGTAGTGTGAAAGAAAATACAGTGACAGTTGTTTCAGTATTTGTCAATCCTACTCAGTTTAATGATAAAAATGACCTGAAGAACTATCCACGTACGTTGGAAGCCGACTGCCAGTTGTTAGAAAAGTGCGGGGCAGACTATGTGCTGGCTCCTTCGGTAGAGGAAATGTATCCTACTCCTGATACGCGCCAGTTCGAGTATCCTCCTGTATCGACAGTGATGGAGGGTGCCCATCGTCCTGGACATTTCAATGGCGTCTGCCAGGTTGTGAGCCGTTTGTTCTATATTGTAAAGCCCCAGCGTGCCTATTTTGGAGAAAAAGACTGGCAGCAGATTGCTGTGGTCAAGGCGATGGTACGTCACCTGGGCATCAAGGTGCAGATAGTGGAGTGTGAGATAGTCCGTGAGAAAGACGGTCTGGCCCTGAGTTCGCGCAACACGCTGCTTACAAAAGAAGAGCGCGCCATAGCCCCTGCCATCTATAAGGCACTGAAGAGCAGTCTGACGTATGCGAAGAAACATACGGTCAAGGAAACCCACGATAAGGTTGTTGCCGATATCAATGCCGTTGAAGGCCTTGATGTGGAGTATTTCAGTATTGTTGACGGAAACACCCTGCAGGATATCGAAAATTGGGATGAAACACCTTATGTCGTTGGTTGTATAACAGTCTACTGCGGTAAGACTCCTATCCGTCTGATTGACCATATAAAATATAAGGAAGTATGATGATTGAAGTAATGAAGTCGAAACTGCACTGCGTAACGGTGACAGAGGCGAACCTTAACTATATGGGTAGCATTACCATTGACGAGGACCTGATGGATGCTGCCAACCTGATAGCAGGAGAAAAAGTGCAGGTGCTTGACAATAATAATGGTGAGCGTTTCGAGACCTATATTATAAAAGGTGAACGTGGTTCCGGTTGTATTTGTCTGAATGGTGCTGCTGCCCGCAGAGTACAGGTTGGTGATGTGATCATCATTATCTCGTATGCCCTGATGGATTTTGAAGAAGCGAAGACATTCAAACCTACAGTGGTCTTTCCACAAGAAGGAAATAAGGTATAACAATAAAGCCGCTCAATTGCTGAGCGGCTTTATTGTTGGATATAGATGAATCTTACTCAATCACTACCAGTGCGTCATCTTCCATAACACTCTGTCCGGGCTTCACCAAGATGGCAGTGACTTTACCATCCTTTTCTGCCTCGATGTTGTTGGCCATCTTCATGGCTTCCAACACTAGCAGGGTATCGCCAGCCTTCACCTCGTCGCCGACATTTACCTCAATAGAGGTGATAACACCAGGCAGAGGAGCCTTGATGGCATTGTTGGTGTTGACATTAGACGTGTCAACAGCGTCAGAACCGCTATCCGCACTTTCTGCTTTCGGTTTTCCAAGCACCACTTTCTTTTCAGGTTCTGCCTCAGGTTCCCAAGCCACTTTGTATTCCTCACCATTCACGGTGACTACGGCTTCATTCTCAACAATATCACCAATGGTAACTTCATATTCATTGCCATTAATGGTGTACTTATATTCTTTCTTCATGATCAGTCTTTTTTATGGATGTTCTGTCATTGTGAGGGCATAGCCGTTCCACTGAGTCTGCTTCTCGGCAATCGTAATGAAGCCAGGCTCCTTGTCGTGGACGTTATTGCCCTTAAACTCGTAAAGTGCCATAGCTATGGCTGCATACACTTCGTTCTTCATAATTGTCAATTATCAATTATCAATTACATCGGAATGTTACCATGCTTCTTAGCGGGCAGGGCATCACGCTTGGTAGCGAGCTGAGCCAGTGCACGGCAGATGCGGAATCGAGTGTTGCGAGGTTCAATGACGTCGTCGATATATCCATACTTGGCAGCCTGATAAGGATTAGCGAAGAGCTCGTTGTACTCCTCCTCCTTCTCGGCGATGAATGCCTTGACGTCCTCACCAGCCTCCTTCTTAGCCTTTGCCTCCTTGGCATACAGCACAGCAGCAGCACCGGAAGCACCCATCACAGCAATCTCAGCAGAAGGCCAAGCGTAGTTCAAGTCGGTGTGGAGCTGCTTAGAACCCATCACGATGTGTGAACCACCATACGACTTACGCAGTGTAACGGTAATCTTGGGCACTGTGGCCTCACCGTATGCATAGAGCAACTGGGCTCCGTGCAGGATGACGGCGTTATACTCCTGACCTGTACCAGGCAGGAATCCGGGAACGTCGACAAGTGATACAATAGGAATATTGAAGGCGTCGCAGAAACGAACGAAACGGGCACCCTTACGGCTGGCGTTCACGTCGAGCACACCAGCGTAGCATGAAGGCTGGTTGGCTACGATACCTACGCTCTGACCATTGAAGCGGGCGAAACCTACGATGATGTTCTTGGCGAACTTAGGCTGTACCTCGAAGAATTCGCCATTATCGGTAATGGCGGCAATGACCTTGTACATGTCGTATGCCTCGTTGGGATTTTCGGGGATAATCTCGTTCAGCGAATCCTCCAGACGGTCAATGGGATCTGTACACTTCTTACGGGGAGCCAGCTCCATATTATTAGAAGGAATATAAGACAGCAGGGTCTTCAGCATCACCACTGCCTCTTCCTCAGTCTTTGCAGTGAAGTGAGTTACACCCGACTTTGAAGCGTGTACCGAAGCACCACCCAGATGCTCCTGGTCAATATCCTCGCCGGTAACAGTCTTTACCACCTTTGGACCAGTGAGGAACATGTATGAAGTACCTTCCATCATCAGTGTGAAGTCGGTGAGGGCAGGGGAGTATACTGCACCACCGGCGCAAGGACCGAAAATACCGGAAATCTGAGGAATCACACCTGATGCGAGGATGTTACGCTCGAAAATCTCAGCATAACCAGCCAATGCGTTGATACCTTCCTGAATACGGGCACCTCCTGAGTCGTTGATGCCAATGACGGGAGCCCCCATCTTCATGGCCATGTCCATCACCTTACAGATTTTCTGCGACATTGTTTCAGAAAGCGAACCAGCGTGAACGGTGAAGTCCTGTGCGAAGATGAATACCAGACGACCGTCGATGGTACCGGAACCGGCAACAACGCCGTCACCCAGGAACTGTTTCTTCTCCATGCCGAAATTGTGGCAACGGTGCTCCTTGAACATATCGTACTCTTCGAAAGAGCCCTTGTCCAACAGCATTTCAATACGCTCACGGGCTGTATACTTGCCTTTTTCGTGCTGCTTCTCTATGGCCTTCTCACCACCACCGAGACGTGCTTGCTCGCGTTTCTCGATGAGTTGCTTGATTTTTTCTAATTGCTTGCTCATTGTCTTATTTTCGTTATTGCGTTATTACGTTGTTTCGAATCTTTATTCGGGATGTTCACACAATTCTGTGAGAATTCCACAGGTTGACTTCGGATGCAGGAAGGCTATATTCAGGCCCTCAGCACCTTTACGAGGTTTCTCGTCAATCAGGCGGACGCCCTTCTCTGATACCTCAGCGAGACCTTTGGCAACACCGTCTTCTACGCAGAAGGCTACATGGTGAACACCCTTGTTACCCTTATCGAGCCACTTCTGAATAGTGCTCTCGGGTGATGTGGGTTCAAGCAGTTCCAACTTAACCTCACCGCAACGCAGGAAGGCTGTCTTTACTTTCTGGTCTTCTACAACTTCTGTTGCGTAACACTCCAAGCCAAGTACCTCGGTGAAGTACGGCAGGCTCTCCTCAATGCTCTGGACGGCAATGCCCAGATGTTCAATGTGGGAAATCTTCATAGCTTTATATTTTTAAATACAGTATATTATAAATAATGTGCAAAGATACGAATTTCTTTGCACATTATCATCAAAAAACCGAAATATTTAGTATTTCTTATCAAATCTACACAGAAGACGGAATGTTTTTACGGTGATTTAGCGATTATCAGAACTCTACCATGACTTTTCCGTTGATTTGTCGACCGGTCAGATAGTTGGGAACGGCATATTGCTGGTTGGTGACATCAGTCACCCAGTAGTAGCTGTTGACGTTGGAAATACCGAAGATATTGAGACAATCAACCCCCAGCCATACGCGAGGCTTCTTGAATGAAGGCTTCTCTCCAGATTGTCCGACAAGAAGATAGCTCAAGCCAATATCAGCACGCTTGTAGGCAGGTGCACGGAACAGCTGATACTCCAGTCCTCGGTGGGGAGCACCGAAGGGCAAACCATCGGCAAAAGCCAGTTTCAGAGCCATTTTCCAGCGTTCTGTTCCCGGGAAATAGTCTGTAAAATGGAGATTGACGCCCCAACGCTGATCGGTGGGCATGGGAACGCTGACGCCGTTGATGTTCTGACGGGTGGACATCAAACTAAGTGTCAGCCACGAATCGCTACCGGGAACAAATTCGCCGAAAAGTTTCAAGTCCAATCCGTAAGCGTGCCCATTGGCGATATTCTTTCCATAATACACCACCTTCATATTCTGCACGTTATACGGAATGAGGTTGTCCATTAGCTTGAAGTAGGCTTCTGCCGAAAAGCGGAACGGACGTTCGGCCATGCGGAACTTATAGTCGAAGGCCCCTACGATTTGAATACTCTGTTGACTCTTGATTTTCTTGTTCAGCGTGACAATCGTCTGATGATTGACAGTCGTGGTGTCACGCAGTTCCTTATAGAACGGTGCCTGATAGTAGAGTCCTGCCGCCAGTCGGAAGGTGATATTCTGATTCCACGACGGTATCATAGCCAACGACACTCTGGGCGACACGATGGTCTCTTTGTTGTAGCTCCAATTAGCCAGACGTATGCCATAATTCAATGTCCATAAGGTCGGTTGCTCGCTATTCCCGCCACTTTGCCAGCGGTAGGTGTCCTGAACGTAAGCTTCAATGCGGTGAGAAGAAATCTCGTTTCTCGAGCGCAGCGAATAAATCAGGTCTAGGCGTTCTGCACTATGTGGAATGGAGTAGCCGCTGGAGTCGCGCATCTCGTACTCATGGGCATTCTCCTTGATTTTCTCCCACTTCATGGTGATACCCGCTTCCCAGTCGTGTTTGCTCGTCCTGTGATTCAACATCAGTTTCACACTGGCCACATTGGCAGTCTGATAGTTACGGGCATGTTCCATATAGGTGCCTACACCCAATTGTTCCTGTGTCTGGGCGTCGTCCAGCCAGTATTGTCCCATGATGTCGTACGTTTCCTGTTCCTTTGTATGGAATGCGGATCCCAACAGGCTCAGCTTCGTATTTTTCGTGAAATGACGCTGCAGGCGCAGGGTACCGAACAAGGTACGGAAGATATCTTTCTCCTGTCCGTCGAAATACACCTTGAACGATTTCACGTTCTGCATGGTTCCAAATGATGTCTCGCGGTCAGAAGGAATGAAATTATAGTGATTCTCCGAGATGTTGCCGATAAAATCCACACTCCAGCGCTCATTCGGCTGGTAAGTGATATACGTCTGGTAATCCAGGAAGTTCGGACGGTATTCACCTTTTGTCTCCAGTGATCCTAGTAGGTATCGGTTCGTCTTATAGCGAATGCCGTGACTCATCGAGAATTTCTTGTTACCATAGCCGACAAAGGCACTGGCGCCTAACAGAGACGCCTGTAGATTACCCTCCCAGCGCGTCGGTTTGCGGTATTGAATATCCAGTGCCGACGACATCTTGTCACCGTATTTTGCTTCAAAACCTCCTGACGAGAAAGCAACGCGCTCTACCATATCCGAATTGATAATCGACAGTCCCTCCTGCTGACCACTGCGGATGAGCAACGGACGATACACTTCCACATTATTTATATATACGGAGTTCTCGTCAAACGAACCACCACGAACATTATATTGGCTCGAGAGTTCGTTATGACTACTCACACCCGCCTGCTGTTGCACCAGTTCCTCTACGGCATTACCGCTTGTTGACGGAGTCACCCGCAGATCCTTGGTGTCCAGTTCTGCAGTAGCTGTCGTCTGTCTGCGACGTTCCGTCACCACCACTTCGTCCAATTCCTTCATGGGGTGCAGTGTCACGAGCATCTTCTGGTTACCCTTCGGCTTACGCAATACACGTGTCCTCGTCTGATAGCCTACCATCGAGAATTTCACCACCACCGAATCGGCAGAATGCAGTTTCAGCGAGAATTCTCCTTTCAGATTGGCCATTGTTACAGCGCCTTGTTCCAAGCACGACACCGTAGCCAGCTCAATGGCATTGCCCTCTTCGTCAGACACCTTGCCGCTGAGTGTAAACTGCTGTGCTGCTGCCGTCAGAACCGACAGCAACAAAGCCAATGTCCCTATGACTTTTCGATAGTCCATCGTATTTATAAACGGACTATACCTTTATTTATTGTTGTGGAGGAGTGTTTTTCTTGTTTTTATCGCCACGATGATGGTGCTTTTTCTTCTGACCATTCTGAGATTTCTGACCATTCTGATGATTCTGGGTGTTCGGATTCTTCCCTCCGCGACGGCGTCCTCCACGGCCACGAGTAGACTTACGGGGCGCAGAAGCCCGGTATTCAGGACCCTCACCGAGACCGTCGGGCAACGGATTCTTGTGAATGTCACGTTCCAGGAAACGCTCAATGTCCCCGAAATAGCGCATATCACTATCTGAAACAAAGGTGATGGCCACGCCGTCACGCTGTGCACGGGCTGTACGGCCAATGCGGTGTACGTAGTCCTCAGCATCACGCGGCACGTCGTAATTGATGACACACAGAATATCGTCAATGTCAATACCTCTTGCCACAATATCCGTAGCGACCAGCACACTTACCTGTCCGGCTTTGAAACGGTACATCACGTCGTCACGCTCTGCCTGCGACAAGTCAGAATGCATAGCCGCACAATTGATGTTCATACGTTTAAGTTCTCGCGTGATATCCTTTACCTTGTCCTTTTTGCCCGAGAAGATAATGACACGCTCCAGTTCTCCGGCCTTGAACAACGAGCGGATAATGCCCAGTTTCTGGGGCTCGTAGCAGACATATGCCGATTGCTGGATTTTCTCTGCCGGTTTCGAGACGGCAATCTTCACTTCTACAGGGTCGGTGAGCAGTGTACGTGCCAATTGCTGGATTTTCTGCGGCATGGTGGCCGAGAACATAATGGTCTGATGATTCTTGGGTAACAGCTTGGCTATCGACAGGATATCATCCGAGAATCCCATATCAAGCATACGGTCAGCCTCGTCGAGCACAAAGAAACTCAGCTGGCTCAAATCCAGATGTCCCATGCGGATATGGCTGAGCAGACGTCCCGGGGTGGCGATAATCACGTCGGCCCCCATCTTCAGTCCCTTGGTCTCTACGTCGAAACGGTTGCCGTCGTTGCCGCCATACACAGCAACACTCGAAATGCCGTCAAGATAGTAGCCGAAACCCTGCATGGCCTGATCAATCTGCTGTGCCAGTTCTCGTGTCGGAGCCATTACAATACAATTGACGGCATCTTTTGGATACCCCCCGTCGTCGAGCATTGACAGGATAGGCAGCAGATAGGCTGCGGTCTTACCCGTTCCCGTCTGGGCAATACCGATGAGGTCGCGCTCGTCCAGAATCTCGGGGATACATTTCTCCTGAATGGGCGTCATCTCCTCGAAGTGCATATCGTATAACGCGTCGAGGATGTTATCGTTCAGATATGTTTCTTCAAATGTCACTTAATTCTCAATTGTCAATTATCAATTTAATTCGGTGCCTGCCTGTAACAGAAGTAGGCGATAATAGCATAAAGAATGTTTGGAATCCACGCTGCCAGCATAGGTGGCGTGCCGGCATTGATGGCAAACGTCGCACTGACGGTCTGCAACAGGATATAGGTAAACGACAGGGCCAGTCCTATTCCCAAGTAGAGTCCCATACCACCCTTGCGCTTACGTGACGACAGCGAGACACCGATAATCGTTAGAATGAACGACGCAAACGACGATGCTATGCGCTTGTGGTATTCCACCTCGTACTGCACGACATTCGACGAACCGCGCTCCTGCTGTTTTGAGATGTATCGCAATAGTTCCGGTGACGTGAACGTCTCCTGCTGACCTTTCGAGAATACGAGGTCCATAGGTTCCATCTGTATCAGCGTGTCAATCTCGTTACCGCTGGTAATCTGTTCACGCATACCCTTCAGCGTACGTATCTTGTAGTTACGCGCCTTCCAGTGGTAGCGCTCTTCCGAAATGGTGTCGTACTGAATGACCGAAGCGTTCATCTGGCTTACCATCTTCTTATTCTCAAACTTATAGAGCGCAAAACCGTAGCCCGTCTTGCGGATGTCGTCGTACTGCGACAGATAGGCCACCACGCCCTTGTCCACCATCAGCTGGATGTTCGACGCCGAGGTGTTCTTCTTGTTATTCTTGTACAGCGACTCAAAGTCGTGACGTACAACCGTTCCACGGGGAATGATGTAGGCTCCGAGGAAGAAGTTCAGCGTGGCGATGAGTGCTGCCGAGATGATATAGGGCCGCAGCAGTCGCTTGAAACTCATACCGCAGGCCAGCATAGCGATAATCTCGGAGTTGCCGGCCAGTTTGGAGGTAAAGAAGATGACCGCAATGAACACAAACAGCGGCGAGAACAGGTTGGCGAAGTAAGGCACGAAATTGGCGTAGTAGTCAAAGACGATAGCGCGCAACGGGGCGTGGTAGTTGGTGAATTTCGCCAGATTCTCGTTGACGTCGAAGACAATGGATATCGAGATAATCAGCACGATGGAGTAGATGTATGTGCCGATGAACTTCTTGATGATATACCAGTCCATACGCTTCAGATAGCGGAAGGGATTCAGCTTCTTCAGCGGAGCCAGGCGGTACCAAGGCAGTCCCCGCAACCACTTAAGGAATGGTTGCAGCATGATGACCAGTCGTAGCCACCAGCGCTTCATTGTCTGCCATATTTTCTTTATTTTCTCCTTCATTTCCTTTTTCCTAAGTCTTCAATCACGCTGCGCTTCCACTGGGTAAAATCTCCCTGCTCAATATGCTGGCGGGCGTCCGTTACCAGTCGCAGGTAAAATGCCAGATTGTGTATCGACGCTATCTGCAGCGCCAACAGCTCCTGAGCTTTGAACAGGTGGTGCAGATAAGCCTTCGAGTGGATACGGTCAATATCACATCCGTCGGGGTCAATCGGCGAAAAATCGTCCTCCCACTTCTTGTTGCGCATATTCATGGTACCCTCATAGGTGAACAACATCGCATTACGACCATTACGTGTAGGCATCACGCAGTCGAACATGTCGACACCGCGCTCAATAGCCTCAAGGATATTTTGTGGTGTACCAACCCCCATCAGGTAACGCGGACGGTCTTTCGGCAGAATGTCGTTCACCACCTCTATCATGTCGTACATCACCTCCGTAGGTTCGCCGACAGCCAGTCCTCCGATACTGGCACCACCGCCGTCGTTCAGCCTGTCCAAAACGTCGCAGACGTGTTTGGCAGCATCCTGCCGCAGGTTTTTATATGTACAGCCCTGCACGATGGGGAAAAGCGTCTGGTTGTAGCCGTACAAGGGCTCCGTCTCGTTGAAACGCTTTACGCAACGCTCCAGCCAACGCTGGGTCAGTCGCAGTGAATCGTGCGCATATTGGTAGTCGCTCTGTCCCGGTGGGCATTCGTCGAAGGCCATCATGATGTCTGCGCCGATGATGCGCTGGGTGTCTATCACGTTCTCGGGGGTGAAGATATGTTTCGAACCGTCGATATGGCTGCGGAACTCACAACCCTCTTCGCGCAGTTTCCGGATACCTGTAAGGGAAAAAACCTGGAAGCCGCCGCTGTCGGTCAAAATTGGACGATCCCACGTATTGAACTTATGCAGACCTCCCGCCTTGTGCAGCGTATCGAGTCCCGGACGCAGATACAGGTGGTAGGTGTTGCCCAGAATAATCTGTGCCTTCACCTGTTCGCGCAGTTCCGAAAAGTGTACACCCTTCACGCTGCCCACCGTGCCTACTGGCATGAAAATGGGCGTCTTGATTTGCCCGTGATCGGTGGATATCACACCGGCTCTGGCACTGCTATTCGGGTCGTTATGTTCTACTTCGAACGTCATTATTCTTTCGTGATAGCGTTATAACGGTATTACGACTCTTTTTTCTCTTCTTCAGGGATGGTGAAGTCTGTAGGATGTTCCACAATTTCGTCCGTCAAGGCGAATTTCCACACGTCCTGCACATTCTCCACATAGTGGAACTGTACTCCCTTCAGGTACATATCGGGAATCTCGAGGATGTCCTTCTCGTTCTCCTGACACAATACGATATCGGTGATCCCGGCACGCTTGGCAGCGAGGATTTTCTCCTTGATACCGCCTACGGGCAACACCTTTCCGCGCAGTGTGATCTCACCGGTCATAGCGGTGTTCTTGCGCACCTTGCGTTGGGTCAGTGCCGAGGCTATCGACGTGGCAATGGTGATACCGGCCGAGGGACCATCCTTTGGCGTAGCACCCTCAGGTACATGGATGTGGATGTTCCAGTGGTCGAAGATGCGATAGTCGATACCGAGCGTGTCCACATGGGCCTTCACATATTCCAGTGCAATGACGGCACTCTCCTTCATCACGTCACCCAGATTGCCCGTCAACGTGAGTTTTGCTCCTTTGCCTTTCGACAGCGAGGTCTCGATGAACAATATCTCACCGCCTACACTTGTCCACGCCAGTCCCGTGACGACACCGGCATAGGCATTGCCCTGATAGATGTCGCGATAGAAGGGTGGCTTGCCCAGCAGGTCTTCTATCTCAGTAGGAGTAATCTTCTCGAAGGGCAGTTCTTCGGCTTCGGCCTTTTTGAAAGCGAGCTTGCGGAGGGCTTTGTTTATTTGCTTCTCCAACTGTCGCACACCGCTCTCACGGGTATATTGCTCGATAATCTTCTCAATGGCGGCCTTGTTGAACGTCAGCTTCTTGTCGTTCAGACCGGTATTCTCCTTCTCCTTCGGAATGAGGTGGCGCTTGGCAATCTCATATTTCTCCTCCGTGATATAGCCGCTGACCTCAATGACCTCCATACGGTCGAGTAGGGGACGGGGAATGGTACCGAGATTATTCGCCGTAGCGATGAACATCACCTTCGACAGGTCGTAATCCACGTCGAGGTAGTTATCGTGGAATGCTCCGTTCTGTTCGGGGTCGAGTACTTCGAGCAATGCGGAGGCGGGGTCGCCATTATGCGTGTTCTGAGTCACCTTGTCAATCTCGTCGAGGATGAATACAGGGTTCGACGAACCGGCCTTCTGGATGTTCTTGATGATACGTCCGGGCATTGCTCCGACGTACGTACGACGGTGACCGCGAATCTCGGCTTCGTCGTGTAGACCGCCCAGTGACACGCGGACATATTTACGCTTCAGGGCGTCAGCTATCGACTTGCCCAGCGACGTCTTACCCACTCCCGGAGGACCGTACAGACAGAGAATTGGCGACTTCAGGTCACCCCTCAGTGATAGCACGGCGATATATTCCAGTATGCGCTCCTTCACCTTCTCCATGCCGTAGTGGTCGCGATCCAGAATCTTCTGGGCGCGCTTCAGGTCCATATCGTCCTTGGTATATTCGCACCAAGGCAGATTCACCAGTGTCTGCAGATAGGTGAGCTGTACGTTGAAGTCGGGTGAGTTCTGATTCACCTGATCCAGCTTCTCCACCTCCTTATAGAAATACTTCTCGATGTCCTCGGGCCATTTCTTCTGGCGGGCTTTCTCCAGCAGGTCCTTCTTTTCGGGCGTACTCTCGTTACCCATCTCGGCCTGCAGGTTCTTGATTTGCTGCTGCAGGAAATAGTTGCGCTGCTGCTCGTCAATATCGTCACGCGTCTTGTTGCGGATGTCAAGCTTCAGGTTCTGCAGGTTGATCTCGCGATTGACGATACGCATCGTGTTAAACAGACGTTCCTTCACAGAGTCCATCTGCAACAGCTTCATCTTCTCCTTTGTGGTGAAGGGTAGATTCGAACAGATGAAGTTCAGTGCCATGATGTCGTTCGTCACGTTTTTCAGTGCAAACTGAGCCTCGTCGGGAATCTCATCACTCATGCTGACATATTGGTTGACTGACTGGCGCAGGTCTTCCATAGCGGTACGGAACTCTACGTCACGCTTGTCGGGTTCTTCCTCGGGCATATTGGTGACGTGGCCCTCCAGATATGGATGATATTTTGTGATATCTTCCAGTTTGACACGTCCCAGTCCCTGCACAATGGCGGTGATATTGCCGTTGGGCAGTGTCAGGGTCTTCAGCACCTTACCCACTACGCCGTAGTCGAAGAGGTCAGAACGTATAGGCATCTCTACCTCCGCGTCGCGTTGGGTGAAGATACCGATGAGAATGCCTTTCTTCTCGGCCTTGCGGATGAGTGTCATGCTCGACTCACGGCCGATGAGAATGGGTGAAACGACACCGGGGAATAATACCAGACTGCGTACTGCCAGAATGGGCATTGTCTCGGGCATCTCGATGTCCGTCAGGTCGTGAAAATCGCCGTCAACATCGGCAATCATAGAGAATGACCTGTTCCTGTTATCCATGTACATTGTTATATTATCTTTCATATTATATGCAAATTGAAGTGCAAAGGTACGAAAAAAATCCTTATTTTGTGTTTTGTTACACCTATTTTTAAATAATTTTGTATCTTTGCACCATGTTTCAGTTCAAACAGTTCATCATTGAGCAGGATTTGTGCGCCATGAAGGTCGGAACAGACGGTGTACTGCTGGGTGCTTGGGCACGTGGTGGAGACCGTATGCTCGACGTCGGCTGTGGTACGGGGGTCATTGCCCTCATGCTCGCCCAACGGTATTTGCGAGGGGGCGTTACAGCTTTGGATATCGATGAGGGTGCCGTGCGTCAGACCGCGCATAATGTGGCGCAGTCGCCGTTTGCCGATCGTGTAGAGGTAGTACAGGGTGCTGTGCAGGCTTTTGAAAACAGTGATTGCTATGATGCCATTGTGAGCAATCCGCCTTTCTTCGTCGATTCGCTGAATGCCCCAGACCCCCAGCGGAACATTGCCCGTCACGCGGAGACGCTGAGTTACAAAGAACTGATGCAGGCTGCGTGGCGACTGTTGAAGGAAGATGGTGAACTGAGTGTCGTGGTGCCTTTCGACTACCGCAAACGTATGGAGGATGAGGCGATATTCGTAGGATTCTTCCCCAGCCGCGTGTGTGCTATCCGGACGGCTGCCCACAAGGTCCCGAAGCGTTTTCTGTTGGCGTTCCGCAAACACCCGTCCTACTGCGAGCGTACCGAAATGACCCTCGGCGACGAGGCCTACACCATGCTCACCCGCGATTTCTACCTCTAACCTCTTACTTCTTACCTCTTCCTTCTTATCTCTTACTGATGGAATCCTGTCCTTCGGAAATCCTCCCACTGCCCCTGATAGCCGTTAAACACATTGATATCTACCGGTCCTGTGATACCATTCACGCGGCCGTCGGGCGACAGCTGCCAATACACCAGTTTCACGTCGGGCTTGTATTCTCCGTAGCGGGCTATCCACACGTTGTAATTCTGCTTGATATCGGCGGCATTCTGCATGTGTTTGTTGATGAACATCTGGTTGACATACAGGATGGGTCGCATGTGGGTGCGCCGTTCCACGTAGTCCATAAAGGTACGGATGCGCCGCATCAGTTCCTCGTCGCCACCAATGGCATTGATCTGGGCGTCGGTGGGTTCTACGTCGAGCACAGGTGGAAAGTCACCGTTGCGGAACAGCGTGTGATTGACGAAATAGGTGGCCTGGGCCAGTGCTGGTGTCTTTAGTGAGAAGAAATGGTAGGCTCCGACGTGCAGTCCCTGCTGTTTGGCTTTGGTATAGTCGGTCATGAAGTAGCGATTGCGGATGGTCGTACCTTCGGTACTCTTGATATACACAAACGACACGGGGAAGGTCTGACCGCCTGACGGATGACGCGCTCCGAGGGACGTAATACGCAGCTGGCGCCAGTTGATGCCATAGCGTTTACGGCCTTTCTCATGCTGGTGACGCGAGATGTCGATACCGTAGATGCGCTCGGCGGTATAGCGCAGCTTCTCGCCCAGAAAACGGCCGTTCTTCCATGTGCCGACACGTACGTGGTGGTGGGGTGACGACTCGAAACCGAAGCCGTTACGCTGGTCGTTGTCCCAGAATCCCTCGTAGTGTGAGCCGTCCAGTGCGTCGTAGGTGCCTTGTCCCGAGGCCTGCAAACTACGGTTCATCTGACCGCGGTAGGTACCCAGTGAATCGGTACGCACGACCTTCACAATGGTGTCGGCGTCGTACAGTGCACAAAGGATGCGTCCTGCGGAGTCCTGCTGAATAACGGGCCCGTTGACACGACCAAGGTGGAAATGTCCGGCCTTCCAGTAGCCACCGGCTATCTTGACGGCAGGCAGCAGTCGGTTCTTGGCGGCAATGCGGACGGTGGTGGTTTTTCTAGAATCTCTAGATGATCTAGATGTTCTAGATATTCTAGACAACAGCGTATTATACTGCGCAATGAGGTTATAGCCTTCGTCGGTGACGTCGTGCGTCCGCAGGTAATAGTCCATTTCACGCAATTGTACGGCGACTTGTGCGGAATCCATCTGTGGCTGCTGATAGACGCGCACCTCCACCTTGTCGGGAATGCGGGGTGGCTGTGTGTTGCAGGCGTAGAACAGTCCAAGGGCGACGACGAGCACGGTCGCTGTCAATAGCATCAGTGACTTTTTTCTTGTCAACAGGGTTATCGGTTTTCTTGTTCTTCCAGCCATGAGTCGATGAGTTGTCGCGCGATAGAGAGTTTCTCGGGAATGTGGGGCAGGTGGTCGCGGTCAAACCATGCTCCCTTCGACAGTTCCGAGCGTTGCAGGTGGATTTTTCCGGAGTCGTAGTCGGCAGTGAAACCAACCATCAGTCCGCAGGGGTAGGGCCAGGGTTGCGAGGCGAAGTAGCGCAGGTTGGTGATGTGCAGACCGGTTTCCTCCATCACTTCACGGTGGACGGCTTCCTCCAGTGTCTCGCCAGTCTCCACGAAGCCCGCCACGAGGCCGTAGTGGTCGTCGCGGAAGCTGTTGGCATGAACCAGCAGGACTTCGTCCTCGCGTCTTACCAGCACGATGATGGCGATAGCCAGTTGGGGCCATATCTCCTTGCCGCAATGCTCACATTTTTTCGAGATGGGCGTGTCGAAGCGCATGGTACCTCCACAGACACCGCAGAACTTCGTGTTCTGGTCCCAATAGAGCAGTTCGTGACACTTGCCGGCCTTCAGATAGTCCTCGTGGGACAGTTTGTAGTACGACTGGCGAAGCGGACACATCTCGTAGAGGTGTGATGTGTGATGGCTGATGGCTGATGTGAGGGGCGCGTCTATGCGGTAGGCCTTGTTGCCGTCGATATCCATCACCGTCGTCCATGGCTTGAGTTCGGTAGGTGCCTCAATGGGTATTTGATACGTGTCGCCAATCTTTTCCAATACAAGGTCCGACTGACAAAAAACAAAGTATTTCATAAAATCCGTGTAATCTGTGGTCGTATAAAACTATCGATCTGTGGTTTTACTCTCCGAAGATGAGTTTGCGGTCACGCTCAATGGCGGGCTGAGCCCATGCCTCGGGGACGAAGCGCCAGTTGTTCAGTGGCTTCGGCGTGATGCTACCCTCGCGCTCAATCTTCTGCGTCAGATAGTGACGCTGGTCGCGCTCGCTCTGGTATTCTATACGCTGCGGAATAGAATCCACTGGGATGCCTGCTCCGCGCACAAGCAACTCACCGCCGCCATTGCCCCTATAGCTGTTCATGGCCACGCGGTACCACGCATCCTCGTTGAACGGCTGACCATTGGACATCTGCAGGATACGCACCTTCTCGCCGTTGGGCTTGGTGACGTCGACGACATAGTCGATACCTGCTGCCGAATCGAAATTGAACGTAAAGTTCTTGAAGCCCTCGCGCTGGTTGTCGCCGGGAGTCTTCGGGGCCAGCAGCATGATATGGTCGTCGGGCGATGTCATCGTGTTCACCCACTGGTCGTACGACATTTCGAGGTAGTTGCGAATCTCTTTTCCCGTCATGCGTACCACGTAGATGCCGTTCTCGAAGCGGTAGAGTTTGAACATGTCGCTCTGGTATACTGGTCCGGCCTTGATTTCGCTATTGAACGTCAACGGAGCCGTGAACGACACGTCGGCACCGGTGTGTTCCAGCTGCAGCTGGTGGATGAGGTCGACGAACGCTGCAGAACCGAAGAAGGCGTCGCGCGACAGCATGTTGTCGTTGAACATACCTATTTTACGCTCCACGAAGGCCTTGACCTCGTCGTAGCGGGGCTGGAAATGCTGCATAAAGTCCTCGTCAAGGGGTTCCTTCGTCACGTCGATGAGTTCACCTTTCTTGCTGACCACCTTGCCGTTACGTACCTGGATGGTGGCAGAGGCTACCCGCACGGCGTTGGGACCGGGATCCATGCAGAGCACGCCATTGACGGTGACGTTACGTTCCTGATGGTCATGACCGAAGAAGATGATGTCCAATCCCTCCACCTGTTCGGCAATCTTCTTCGTGGCATCTTCGTCGTACTCGTCGGTGACGATACCGCCTTCCCAGCCACTATGGAACAGTCCGATGACCACGTCGGCCTTTTCCTGTTCGCGCAGGATTTTCACCCAATGCTTTGTACTCGACACCATTTCCTCGAAGCGCATGCCCGACCACAGGTTCTGGTGCAGCCAGTTCGGGATGGCGGGCGTGAGCATACCGAGTACTGCGACGCGTACGCCCTCGCGTTCAATGATAATATACGGCTCGACATAGGGCTTGCCGCTCTTCATGTCGATGATGTTCGCACCGACGACAGGACAGTCAAGGTCCTTGATCCACTTGTCGTACACCTTGTGGCCGGTTTCTACGTCGTGGTTGCCGAAGGTCTGGGCGTCGTACTTCAGGTAGTTGACGACCTCTGCGGCAATGTTGGGCTTGTCGGTGGCCACGAAATTAGTGTAGTAGCAGGTGGGCTGTCCCTGCAGAATGTCGCCATTTTCCAAAAGAATCAGTCGGTTGCCCATCTCCTTGCGCTGGCGCTTGACGTAACTGCTCACGCGGGCCATCGTGCCGTTCATCGAACGGCGCTCGGTGAAGTTATAAGGAAAAAACGCTCCATGGACGTCGGACGTCTCCACGATGCGCAGCGTGACGGTCTTCGGCGACTTGGCCATCAGGGTAGTCATGCTCATCAAAACTGCTGTTAAAACGATTGTTTTTTTCATACTGCAAAGGTACAAAATAATTTCGGGATATCCAAATATTTTCCGTCTTTATCGGTTCTTGAGGAATTCTTCGGCGCGGCGGAGGTCTTCGGGGGTGTCAATGCCTACGGTTTCGACGTCGGTGAGACCTACGCGGATACGATAGCCGTTTTCCAGCCAACGGAGCTGTTCCAGGCTTTCTGCCAGTTCCAGTGGTGACTGCGGCAGCTGGGTGACCTCGCGCAAAACCTCACGGCGGTAGGCATACAGTCCGAGGTGTTTGAGGTAGGGGTAGTGGTCAAGCCAAGCGGCTTGTTCCTGCCCCCGAACGAAGGGAATGACGGAGCGGCTGAAATAGAGCGCAAAGCCCTTGCGGTCGCACACGATTTTCGGTGAATTCGGGTTCGTGACAGCGTCCATTTTGTCGAATCGTTTTCCTAACGTACCTATCTGGGTCTCAGGGAGTTCAAATAGTTGCATTAGAGTTTTTATTTGCGACTGCTGAATGAACGGTTCGTCGCCCTGAATGTTGATGATAACATCGGCATTCGTACCGATTTTTTCGGCCGCTTCCTCGATACGGTCTGTACCGCTTTTATGGTCCGCACGCGTCATGATGGCACGGCCTCCGAAAGCCTCGACGGCATTGAAAATCCGCTCGTCGTCAGTAGCCACATACGCCTCTTCGAGTACGGAAGAGGCTTGTTCGTACACTCGCTGGATGACTGTCTTGCCGCCCAAAATGGCCAGCGGTTTGCCCGGAAAGCGCGTCGAAGCATAGCGCGCAGGGATGATGCCAATGAATTTCATATCGTGTAAAAATCTTAATGTGCCTGCAAAATTACAAAATAAATCCAAAAAACGGATAAGTTTCCGCAAAATATTTGGCGGTATCGGATATTTTATGTACCTTTGTAAAGTTTTTGAAGATACGACTAAGATTATGGTAAAGACAAGATATATACTCACGACAATACTGATGACGGCCGCACTCGAGATGTCGGCACAGAAGATTACACTGGGTTCGTACAAGATGAAGGACGGCGGCAACTACCAGGGCGAGATGCAGGCCGGAAAGCCTCACGGCAAGGGCCGTACGGCGTGGAAGGACGGCGACGTCTTCGAGGGCGAATATGTCAAGGGCAAGCGTCAGGGTTTCGGCATCTACACCTTCGCCGACGGCGAGAAATACGAGGGTGAATGGATGCAGGACCACCAGCACGGCAAGGGTACGTACTACTATTCCAATAATAATAGGTATGAAGGTCTGTGGTACCGTGACGACCGCGAGGGTCACGGTGTGATGTACTATTTCAATGGCGACAAGTACGACGGCGAATGGAAGGCTGATCTGCGTCACGGCAAGGGCCGTTACACGTTCAAGGCCGGTGCCTACTACGACGGCGATTGGAAGCAGGACAAGAAGAGCGGCAAGGGCCGTTTCGACTGGGGTGACGGCTCGGTATATGACGGTCAGTGGATGAACGACCACCAGAATGGCAAGGGCCAGTACCAGTATGCCAATGGTGACGTCTATATAGGTCAGTTTGTCAACGATATCCAGCACGGCAAGGGCATCTACCGCTTCCAGAACGGCGACGTCTACGAGGGTGACTATGTAGAGGGTTCGCGCACGGGACAGGGTGTGTTTCGCTATGCCAATGGCGACAAATATACGGGGCAGTTCCTGAATGGCGACAAGTCGGGGCAGGGAATGCTTGTATGGAAGCACGGCGACACCTATCAGGGCGAGTGGAAAAACGACAAGCCCAACGGTCGCGGTAAGCTGACGTGTCAGAATGGCGACGTGTTTGAGGGACAATTCAAGGACGGCAAGATACACGGCGAGGGCATTGCCCGCTATGCCGACGGTTCGAAGTTCAAAGGCCATTTCAAGGCCGGCTTGCGTAATGGCCCGGCCATTGAGGAGGACAAGGAAGGCAGGCGTTTCGAGGGCACCTATGTCGACGACAAGCGCGATGGTGACTTCGTGGAGAAAGACCGCAATGGCAACATTACCGCCGAAGGTACCTACGTTCGCGGTCGCCGTCAAGTGAAGAGATAATACGTGTTTAACTACTTAAAAATAAGAATGTTATGATTATTGACAAGATTGAGAACCTGAAGAATTACGCCTCGGTGAACCCGTTGTTCCCGAAGGTGGTGGAGTTTATCGCCCAGCACGACCTCAACGCGCTGGAGCCCGGCAAGCACGAGATTGTGGGAAAAGACCTCTTTGTCAACATCCAGATGGCCAAAGGTCGTGCTCCTGAGGAGGCCGTCATTGAGACCCACGACAAGATGATTGACATCCAGATTCCGTTGTCTGGCGAAGAGACCTTCGGCTACACGCAGCGCGACCTGTTGCCCAAGGCCGAATACAATGCCGAGAAGGACATCACGAAGATTCCCGACCTCGCTGCCGACAGCTACATCACCTGCCAGCCCGGTATGATGGCTATCTTCTTCCCTCAGGACGGTCACGCCCCCTGCATCACCGGCTTCCCCGAAATCAAAAAAGCAATATTCAAGGTTGCGGTTAAGTGAGTAAAATGAAAGTTTTCATTTTCGAACGTAAGAAAGCTCAAACGAAGTTTAAAGTAAAAGCATAAAACTATGGCGACAACAAAGAAAACAACAGAGAAGGCAGCAGCCAAGAAGGCTCCCGCCAAGAAAGCTCCTGTAAAGAAAACTACAGCCAAGAAGGCTGCCCCCAAGAAAGTAGAAGTTCCCCAACATATTGGTTTGGTGCGCGACGACGGCTGGCTCGAACCGTTTGAGCAGGCTATCAGAGGCCGTCACGACCACGCCCTGTGGAAGATAGGCCAGCTGACACGTAACGGCAAGACCACGCTGTCGCAGTTTGCCAGCGGTCACCTGTATTTCGGCCTGCACAAGCTCGCCAAGGGCTGGGTGTTCCGCGAGTGGGCTCCCAACGCCACCGAGATCTACCTGATAGGTGATTTCAATAACTGGCAGGAGGACGAGAAATACAAGTGCAAGCGCATAGAAGGTACTGGTAACTGGGAACTGAAACTCAGCGAGAAAGCCCTCAAGCACGGTCAGCTTTACAAGATGAAGGTGAAGTGGAATGGGGGAGAAGGCGAGCGCATCCCTGCCTGGTGCCGTCGTGTCGTTCAGGACGACCAGACGAAGATTTTCTCCGCACAGGTGTGGAACCCCGAGAAGCCCTACGAATGGAAGAAAAAGACCTTCAAGCCCAACAAGTCACCGTTGTTGATTTACGAGTGCCACGTGGGTATGGGCCAGGATGCCGAGAAGGTCGGCACCTACAAGGAATTTACGCAGAACGTGCTGCCGCGTGTCAAGAAGGACGGCTACAACGCCATTCAGGTAATGGCCATTCAGGAGCATCCCTACTACGGAAGTTTCGGCTACCACGTATCGTCGTTCTTCGCTCCCAGCAGCCGTTTCGGCACGCCCGAGGACCTGAAGGAGATGATTGATACCGCCCACAAGATGGGTATCGCCGTCATTATGGATATCGTCCACTCGCACGCCGTGAAGAACGAGGTCGAAGGCTTGGGTAACCTCTGCGGCGACCCCAACCAGTTCTTCTACGCTGGTGACCGCCACGAGCATCCGGCTTGGGACTCGCTGTGCTTCGACTATGGTAAGGACGACGTGCTGCACTTCCTGCTCTCGAACTGCAAGTACTGGCTGGAGGAGTTTAAGTTCGACGGCTTCCGCTTCGATGGCGTAACATCTATGCTGTACTATTCGCACGGTCTCGGTGAGGCCTTCGGAGGCTACGGCGACTATTTCAACGGCCACGAGGACGACAATGCCATCTGCTATCTGACGCTGGCCAACTGCCTGATTCACGAGGTGAACCCCAACGCCATCACCATTGCCGAGGAGGTGTCGGGAATGCCCGGCCTGGCTGCCAAGTTCGAGGATGGCGGCTACGGCTTCGACTACCGTATGGCGATGAATATCCCCGACTACTGGATCAAGACCATCAAGGAGGTTCGCGACGAGGACATCAATGTCTGCAGCATCTTCTGGGAAGTGAAGAACCGCCGTCCGGACGAGAAGACCATTTCTTATTGCGAGAGTCACGACCAGGCGTTGGTGGGCGACAAGACCATCATCTTCCGCCTCATTGATGCCGATATGTACTGGCACTTCGCCAAGAAGGATGTCAACGACCTCGCCCAGCGCGGTATCGCCCTGCACAAGATGATCCGTCTCGTGACGGCCGGTGCCATCAATGGCGGTTACCTGAACTTCATGGGTAACGAGTTCGGACATCCGGAGTGGATTGACTTCCCACGCGAGGGTAATGGCTGGTCATACAAGTATGCCCGTCGTCAGTGGAACCTCGTGGATAATAAAGACCTCTGCTACCACTGGCTCGGCGACTTCGACCGTAAGATGCTGGAGGTCATCAAGTCGCAGAAGAACTTCCAGGCTACGCCCGTGACGGAAATCTGGCACGACGACGGCGACCAGGTGCTGTGCTACATGCGTGGCGACCTCGTATTCGTGTTCAACTTCTCGCCCACACGTTCGTACACCGATTACGGATTCCTCGTACCGACGGGCAGCTACGAAGTGGTGCTCAACACCGATGCGAAGGAGTTTGGTGGCAACGGCTTTGCCGACGACACCATTACCCACCTCACCAACTACGACCCGCTGTATGTGCAGGACAAGAAGGAGTGGCTGAAGCTCTACATTCCCGCGCGTTCGGCTGTCGTACTTAGAAAACTGTAAGTGTTTTTATATCAAGAAATTAGAGGATTGAAGAATTCATCTCGTATATGAAAGTGAATTTTCGCCGTACATGGCAGATATCTCTCGCAATGGCTGTGCTGATGTTCATCATCGGCATGGCCATTGCTCCTAGTGACGTAGACCTCTTTGCCGACAAGGTGGAAGACCTCATAGCCAAAGGTGAATACCAGGAGGCTTTGAAGGTTGGCGACGAGTCGGACAAAACCAACCGTAAACTGCTCCAGCTGCGTATGCAGGCGCTCGACCACGAACACCTGCTGGGTGAACGTCTGTTCAAGTATCCTATCACGGGCAATGGTGACGAATTCATCAAGAAGGGTGGCGACTACGAACTCTGCGGGCTGCTCATCAACAAGGACCTTGACCGTTTCGTCGAGGCGTTGCCGCGCTACTACACGATTGACAAGCAGCTGCCCCGCTTCTATAAGGAGGCCCTGATACAGTACAACCACCTGCGCTCGAACCGTCAGGTCAACTACGAGGACGAAGTGCTGGAGACCGACTATCAGGATATGCAGCGCATAGAGCAGCAGCATAGCGACCGAAAGGCGCAACAAATGGCAGTGTTCAGCCAATACGAAGGTACTTATTGGTACTTTTATGCATATTTGCAGTGAAAAATGATATTTTTTTAGCAAAAAGCTATTCGTTTCCAATAAAAATTAGTAATTTTGCGCACGAAAAGTAAGAATTCTTAATTTTTTATGGTACGAAATATCTTCAAAGGGCTTGGAATAGCACTGGTGACGCCCTTCAAAGAGGACGGGTCAGTGGACTATAAGGCACTCATCCGTCTTGTCGAGTATCAGCTCGACAACGGCGCTGACTTCCTGTGCATCCTGGCTACGACTGGCGAGACGCCAACACTGACGACGGAGGAAAAACAGCAAATCAAGGAAACAATCGTAAGTCTGGTAGGCGGTCGCGTCCCCATCCTCATGGGTTGTGGCGGCAATAATACCGCAGCCATCGTCGAGGAGTTGCAGACGCGCGACTTCAAGGGAATCGACGGCATTCTGAGCGTTTGTCCCTATTACAACAAACCTTCCCAGGAAGGACTCTATCAGCATTTCAAGGCCATTGCCGCAGCCACCAAGCTGCCGGTAGTGCTCTATAACGTCCCTGGACGTACAGGTGTGAATATGCAGGCTGCGACGACCGTTCGCCTGGCCAACGACTGCGAGAATATCGTAGCCATCAAGGAGGCTTCGGGCAATCTGGAACAGGTCGACGAAATCATCAAGAACAAACCCGCCAAGTTTGATGTCATCAGCGGTGACGACTCCCTGACATTCCCAATGGTTTCGTGTGGCGCCGTGGGTGTCATCAGCGTCATTGGCAATGCGCTGCCGAAGGAGTTCTCGAAGATGATCCGTCTGCAGATGCGCGGTGAGTACGACCCTGCCCGCAAGATTCACCACCGCTTCACCGACCTCTTCTCGCTGCTCTTCGTCGACGGCAACCCAGCCGGTGTGAAGGCCATGCTCAGCGAGATGGGCTTTATTGAGAATGTGTTGCGTCTGCCCCTGGTGCCTATGCGCATCAAGAACATGCAGCGCATGAGTGATATTTTAAAAGAGCTGAAAATCTAGAATATCTAGAAAATCTAGATTAACTAGAATAAAACGATGGAAGAGTCAAGAGTTATCCACGAAATCACCCCGCTGATGGGTAAGGACGCCCTCTATATTGCCGACCGCAGGAAGAAGGAGTTCACCTATCCCATTCACAACCACGAGGTGTTCGAGCTCAATTTCGTTGAGCACGCTGCCGGAGTGCGGCGTATCGTTGGCGACTCTAACGAGGTCATTGGCGACTACGACCTCGTGCTCATCACCAGTCCCGATTTGGAGCACGTCTGGGAACAGAATACCTGTACCAGCGACAACATCCGCGAGATTACCGTTCAGTTCTATCTGGACTTGAGCGACGACGGATTCCTCTCACGCAACCCCTTCATCAGCCTGCGAAAGATGCTGAAGGAAGCCCGCAAAGGCCTGTCGTTCCCCATGGATGCCATTATGCACGTCTATCAGCAGCTGGACACGCTGAGCAGCGTGAAGGACGGTTTCTATGCGGTAATGCAGTTCCTGACGATTCTCTACGAGCTGTCGCGCTGCAAGGAAGCTAGGACGCTGGCTACGTCGAGCTATGCGAAAGTCGAGGTGGAGAGCGACTCGCGCCGTGTGCTGAAGGTGAAGAACTATATCGCCAAGAACTATATGGACGAAGTCCGCCTGAACACGCTGGCCGATATTGCAGGCATGAGTCCTTCGGCTTTCAGCCGCTTTTTCAAGCTGCATACGGGCCGTAATCTGAGCGAGTATATCATCGAGATGCGCCTGGGCTATGCCAGCCGCATGCTCGTCGATACGGCAAAGAGTGTTGCCGAAATCAGTTTCCAGAGCGGATTCAACAACCTGAGCAACTTCAACCGCATCTTCAAGAAGAAGAAAGGTTGTTCGCCCTCGGAGTTCCGCGAGAATTATCATAAAACGAGAATCATAGTCTGACAGCGTATGTTAAGAGCAATATTGACCATCATCATTTGTCTCTGGGGAAGCATCCTGATGCCTCTCGAGCTGGATGCTGTGAATTATGTAGATGAAATAGCAAAGGCCAAGAAGGAGAATAACCTCGAAAAGCTGGGACTTTTGTTGGCAGGTCGTAATAGTACCTACTTCAATAACGGTCAGATAGATTCTGTCCTTAAGCACGCTCCTGAGGATATGGAGACGTTGCGTGAGATAGAGGACTGGAACCGCTACTACGAGACGTGGACCTATCTCGTTAATACCTATATATATTATACGAATAGCAAGAACAAGGCGTTGCGCGAGGTGGAGGCCATGTATGCTGACGCCAAAGAGCGTAACAACCAGAACGGTTTGGCCATTGCCTACTACACGATGGGTAATGTCTATCTGGGCATGAACAACCTCGACGAGAGTGCTAACGCCTATAAGAAAGGCCTTGACATCATGCTCCAGATGAGGCCGCTGATGGGGGTCATCTCGGAAGTGTTCTCCTATTATGGCGACGTGCTCAACGAACAGAAACGCTATAAGGAGCTCGACGAACTGACAGTGAAATGGGAGGCGGCTATCGATACGATGATTGTTGAGCATCCGGAGTTTAAACAACCTATCAAGGAAATCCTCTGGTTCTATTATGATGTAGCCTGCGTGCAGGCTGCAACGGGACTGGGAGACTACGAGCGGGCGGAGAAAAAGCTTGACGAAGCCTATGCCTACGTTCATGAAGATGACAACTTCCTGACTACTGCGTGGCTGACGGTTGCTGCCCAACTGCGACTGAAACAGGGACGATTCATGGAGGCCCTGCATCTGAACAACCGACGTATGGACTTGGTGGATCCTAACGAGGACAAGAGTGTCTACCTGTCTGTCGCGCTGCAGCGGACGGATATCCTGGAGGGCCTGAACCGCTATCAGGAACTGTCGGGACTTTATAAGCGGATGTATTTCCTGAAAGACTCGCTGAACAATGTCGAGACGAAGAGTACGCTGGCGGAAATGAACTCCATCCTGCACGTTGACGAGCTGGAACGTGAACAGGAACAGCTGAAGATGGAACAGGAGCGTGCTCAGTTCCGTAGTATGCTGATTATTGCTGGCTTGGTGCTGTTGGGCTTGGTGATATTCACCGTGTTCCGCATCAGGGCTGCACGGCGCCTGAAGAAAGCCCACGACCAGTTGCAGGCTACCCACGAGGAACTGCTCACCGCCTACGACCAGCTGGAGGAGACGACGACCGCGAAGGAGCGTATCGAGAGCGACCTGCGTATCGCCCGAAACATCCAGATGGGTATGGTGCCGCGCACGTTCCCCTCACGTCCCGACCTCGACCTCTACGGCTCTATGACGCCAGCAAAGGAGGTCGGTGGCGACCTTTACGGCTACTATCTGGCAGAGAGCCACGAGGAGGGCAAGAGCGACAAGCTGTACTTCTGCCTGGGCGACGTATCGGGCAAGGGTGTGCCAGCCTCACTGTTTATGGCACAGGCAACGCGTCTGTTCTGCACGCTGGCTGCTCAGGAGATGAAACCTGCGGAGATTGCCACGCGCATCAACAACGCACTCTCGGGCGAGGACAACGAGACGGGTATGTTCGTAACGATGTTCTTAGGCCTGCTCGACCTGGAGACGGGTCATCTGGACTTCTGCAATGCCGGACACAATCCGCCCGTGCTGTTGCGTGACGGGAAGCCCGAATTCATTGATATGATACCGAACGCCCCCGTGGGAATCATTCCCGAGTTGGACTTCGAGGGCGAGGAGATAGAGGATATCACCGATTGTCCGCTGTTCGTCTATACCGACGGACTCAACGAGGCCGAAAACCGCCAGCAGGAGCAGTTCAGCGACGAGCGCATCCTGGAACTGATGGAGACGACGCCCTTCGAGAGCTGTCAGCAGACGATTGAGATGCTGCGCGCAGAGGTGGAGAAACATCGTGACGGTGCTGAGCCGAACGACGACCTCACCATGATTTGCGTGAAGTTCAAGAAAGTAGAAAAAGTCGACGAAGTGAAGGAAGTTAGCGAAGTTGACGAAGTGAAGGAATCAGAAGAAATAAATCAATAACATAAAATCCGATTGAACATGAGAAAGGAATTAAGATTGAAAAACCAGATGGGCGAACTGGAGAAAGTAAACCAGTTTGTCGAGGAAATCGGCGAAGAGCTGGGACTCGACATGGAGCTTTTGATGAATCTGAATCTGGTGATGGAGGAAATGGTGGTCAACGTCATTTCCTATGCGTATCCTGAAGGCAAGACGGCAGAGATAGAGCTGCTGGCGGAGTCGGACGGAAAGGAACTTACCTTCGTTCTCAGTGATCGTGGCAAGGAATTTGACCCAACCCTGAAGGAAAGTGCCGATATGGACGTCAATCCAGCGGAGCGCGACCTGGGCGGTATGGGTATCTTCATTGTCAAGAACATCATGAACGAAGTAACCTATCAACGTCTGGAGGGCAAGAATTTGCTCACGATGAAAAAAGACATTAAAGTTTAAAACATTCAAAAATTCAATAATTAAAAAAAATCAAAAAATTATGACACAGATTATCAAAGAAGGTGGTAAGACCATCATTAAGACAGGTGAGCGTATTGACACTATGAATGCTCCTCAGTTTGAACAAGACATCCAGCCCGCACTGGTTGACGGTGGTGTTGATCTCGAGATGGACTGCTCGGATCTTACTTACATGGCTTCTTCTGGTCTGCGTATCATCCAGAAGACCATGCGTACCGTGATGCAGCAGAAGGGCCAGTTTAAGATGACCAACGTCAGCCCCGAAATCTATAAGGTGCTGGCAATGACCGGCTTCACCAAGTTTATGAAGGTGGAGAAGAAGGCTGAGTAATGTTTAGAGATTAGAGTTTAGCGTTCAGAGATTATGGTATACGCTTTTGTTGTAGCATTAGTCATTGCCATTGTACTGGGCTATGCGCTTTACACGCAGAACAAGGCCAGTGCCAAACAGGCTCAGGAGCAGCAGCGACTGCTTGATGACTACCAGCAGCGCGTCAACGAACAGCAGAAGCTGCTCGAGGACTATCGTGCGCTGGAGAAAAATTTTGACAATGTGGGCGAGGGCTACGAGCAGGCTCTGCTCGCCTTCGACAAGATGAACGAAGAGCAGGACAAGGCTCGTGCAGCCAACGAGGCCCTGCAGAATACCGTCAAGCAGTTGCAGGAGGCTAACAACCAGCTGCAGCAGGACGCCCAGAAGAAGGCTGAGGCCATGAAGCAGGTCGTTAGCGACCTCATGGCTACTGGCGACCAGAAGCTCGCTGCTTTGGCCGGTAAGATTGGCGATTTGGACGAGGTGCAGCCCAATCAGGCTCCCTTCGAGCGCACGGATAATGTCATGGTGACTCAGGTGGCTGACGAGGCTATACGCCAGTCGGGTATCGACAAGGCACAGTACATCAAGTTTGAGCAGGCAATAGATCCCGCAGCAGCTGCTACGATGTTGTCTACCAATCTGGCAAAGGCTGTCCGTTCGCTGACCCACGTGCTGGATAATGCCCTGAAGTTCACGACCGAAGGTTCCGTAAAGCTTGCCGTCAACGTCGATATGGACAAGATGCAGGCCGTCTACACCGTTGAGGACACAGGCTCAGGCATTGAGGCTGACGACGCAGAGAAGGTATTCGAACCTTACGTGAAGCTCAACCAGTTCTTCGACGGACAGGGTATCGGACTTACCGTTGCCCGCAACATTGCCCGCCGTCTTGGTGGCGACCTCGTGCTCGACACCACCTACGCTAGTCCCGGAGCCCGCTTCGTGCTCGAACTGCCCATTTAACATCCCAACGGACAAATAAGAAATCGGGCCCACTAGCAATAGTGAGCCCGATTTTTAAACTCTCAGTCTCTGCGCGAGCAAACGGAAAATTCTTTACACGATATTAGCCCTTTTTCTTTAGCCCCAAATGAACCGTGAACCATTAACCCTTAACCGTTAACCGTCAAGGATTTGGTTCGTTGCCCAAAGGAACTAAACGACCGGTCGTTGGGAAGTAAACCGGCCTTCTAGCGGTTGAGGGTTAAAATCGGGGTTTTCGGACCCATTTTTTCATCTTAAAAGTCACAGATCACAGATCACAGTTTTCTAGAGGCCGCAATACCATCCGAACAAAAATTCTTTACAATATTATATTACTATATATAATATATATATTATA
>JAFSNG010000014.1 GCA_017447515.1 Prevotella sp.
CCCGCCGGACTGAAGTTCCGTCTCGAAGGCCGCACGCTACATATCGATGGTATCGACAGCTCCGAAACCGTCACCGTGTTCGACCTCAGCGGGCGCCCCGTGCTCCGCACAGAAACCTCCTCAGACGGTATCCTCTCCCTGCCTGGGCTCTCCGCAGGAGTCTACGCCGTACAGGTCGGCCACCGTGGCTCAACGCTCATCAGACTTGCACTTTGAACTGCCCATGTCTGAAAAAGAAAGAATACATAACTAAATACATTTTTATTCACTTAATACATTACAACAATGAAAAAGATTATGATGACGTTGACCAATGGTCGAGCCTGCTCACGCTCGACAAAACGAACGAGCTCGTTTGGTGCTCGCTTAATCGCAGCCTTCGCAGCCGTCCTTTGCTGCGCAATGACAACAACAGTATTCACCGCCTGCGGTGGCGACGACGACAACGGCAACACGTCGCCAGCCCAATCCAAGGTTGTAGGCTATCAAGTGGACTATAGCCTTGTCTTCCCAAAGGAAGTGGACGGAAACAAAGGCAACGTGTACTTACTTTGCGACAAGATCGAAGTAGGCTATATCGACGAGAACGGACAGGAAAAGAGAGAAGTTGTCAACAACGGGCAATGGACCAAGTCTGTTACCTATAAACAGAACCTCAACGGCTATCTCAAGCTCTATCTGACCAAACCGGCCAGCATTGATACAGAGAGCCTTACCTACAACCTCTACAGATGCGGCGTTACCATGACGCCAAACGAATTCTATCAGGGCATTCAGGAAATCTACAGTGACGGTACAAAGAAGGTACTCACCATCGGCTCTGCCGACGTTAAACAACGTGTATCATCGGTCGACATTTCCAAAAACAAGGTTGCGCAGTATGTTGAAGAGCGTCTCAAGGAAGAGGTTGAAATCTTGACCATCGAATTACGTTTATAAATGGCGGAGTGAACACCCCATCGCCCCACCAGAATACAAACGTAATACAAGTAAATATGAAAAAGCTTTTAATGGCAGCTATCCTTTGCTGGGCAATGACAACAGTAGTGAATGCTCAGACGTCAGAGCCCGAGAGCAATATGGACAAGTATCTGCGCCTGTCGAAGGAGGCCGACGAGAACCCCACCAACTGGCAGGCTCAGTTGGAGGTGGGCCACATGCTGCTCGACAAGGAGAACAGCTTTTACAACATGTCGCGCGCCGCCAAATACTATGAGCGCATCTACCAGCAGGCCGCCGGCTTCAACAAGGAAGTGCCCGACTCCGTTGTCTTCGAGTCGATTGTCATGCTGATGACGATGGCTTCCGACAAGAAGGACGTGAAGAAGGTCTTGTTCTACACTGACGAACTGGTGCGTGCTGAGAAGATGGGTGTGGACGTCAACAGGGACTATGTTATCACCTGCGGCTGGATGGGCGTGGTGTATAGCCTGATGAACGGCGATCCTGCGAAGGCGTTGTGTTACATGCTGGATGTGCGCAAGCTTGCCACTGCTGAAAAGAAACCGGGCATTGACTATTCTGACCCGATGACCGTCATGCTGTACGAGAATCTGCTGTCGGAATACCGTAAGACGTTTGGCGACAGGCTGCCCGAATTTACCTTGGACGGCAAGAAGTATATCGTCATTGCCATGAACAAGTGGAATGTGGAGATGCCACTCATGGGCTGGATGGGCGGCGTTGACGACGATGGTAACGACGAGAAAGCCAACGAGCTGAAGCTGTTTTACGGTGAAGACGGCAAGGTCTATGACGACATGCACGGCGAAATGAACTACAGTTTCAATTTCACCAAGGATGGTTTCGTACCCCAGGAGGGCTACAATGTCCGCATGATTACCGTCACGCCCGAACAGCGTCAGAAGATGGTGGACGCCTACCACAACTACATGAAGAAGTACAAGAAGGACCAGAAAAAGTAGCCTTTCCCTGCCTGGCTTATAAGTCAGGTAATAGTTGGTCTGCTACTTCGCACAGTTCTGCGTACCACGATTCGCCAAAACGACGGATAAGTGGTTCGCGCAGAAACTGATAGACGCGGATGTGTTCTGCTTGGCCTTTGA
Organism: Prevotella sp.; assembly: GCA_017447515.1. Taxonomy (GTDB): domain Bacteria; phylum Bacteroidota; class Bacteroidia; order Bacteroidales; family Bacteroidaceae; genus Prevotella. The sequence goes on from JAFSNG010000014.1 coordinate 2,067, forward strand.
CGACAGCATCCTTGCAAACCATCCATTTGTGGTAGTTCAAACCTACGAGTCCGTCACCGAAAATCTTCTCGCGGATGGGATAGAGTGAACAGCTGATGGGCTTGCAGAAATTGGTCTTACCCTCGCGATAAGCCTTTTCCAATGCACACAGGCAGTTGTCGCCATCGTAGCAGGTAAAGACACAGTCCCTTCCCCTCACAATACTTGTCACCATATCTCCATCGCGATCGGCATAGGCCACGCCTTGTTGGTCAATGACGCTCTGTGCTGATGCAGAGAGCATTGGCCATACTGTGTCGAGAGCATCCTCAATAGAAGCTATCTCGTCGAGTGTTACTGGGGCACCATCACTGCCTTCGACACAACAGATGCCCTTGCACTTCTCGTAGTCACAGCAGAAGTACTCGGTCAGTATCTCAGAGGAGATCAAGACGCCTCCTATTTCGAGAATGGGTGGGATGTTCATTTTAAATGAGTAATTAGAGGTGAGAGGTAAGTTACCAATTGATAGGAGTTATGCCGTTTTGCTGGAGATAGGCATTACAGCGTGAGAACTGGTGTTGTCCGAACCAACCACCACGATTGGCACTGAGTGGAGAGGGATGGACAGATTCAAGCACGAGGTTCTGTTGACGATTAATCATATACGCCTTCGAACGGGCATAGCCGCCCCAAAGCATATAGACCAGATGTTGACGATGCTGGGCCAAAGCCTGAATGGCAGCATCGGTAAACTTTTGCCAACCCAGCATGGAGTGGCTGTTGGCCACATGGGCACGAACGGTTAGTGTAGCATTGAGCAGAAGCACACCCTGTTCTGCCCAGCGCGTCAGATTGCCTGAAGTAGGAATAGGGATGCCGAGGTCTTGCTCTATCTCCTTGAAGATATTCTGCAACGAAGGAGGGAATTGTACCTCATCCTGAACAGAAAAGCTCAATCCATGAGCCTGTCCTGGCTCGTGATAGGGATCCTGTCCGATAATCACCACCTTCACCTGATTGAACGGACACAGATTGAAGGCATTGAAGATGAACCTGCCTGGAGGATAGCAGGTGCCTGCAGCATACTCCTGACGCACCGATTGGGTGAGCTGTTCGAAATAAGGCTTCTCAAACTCGCCTTGCAAGTATTCCTTCCACGTAGGTTCTATCTGTACGTTCATGTGTTCCTACAGCAATTTTTTGATTTCTTGCTCTACATCCTTCATCGTCTGCGAACGACCTACGATATTGTTGCCGCGATCAATCAGGAAGAACTCTGGTACATTTTGTACGTTATAAAGGGACAGAATCGATGAATTGATGCCGCTCTCGTCGCGTACGCTAATCCAGGGAAGGGCAGCGGTCTGCTGTTTCCAGAAGTGTTCGTCACCATCAAGGCTCACCTGATAGATCTCCAGGCCTTGCGAATGATACTTGTTATAGAGTTCGCGCAACAACAGGATACGGGCTGGCGAATCATCCATTGCGAATATGTGGAAGTCGAGCAGTACCACCTTGCCCTTCAAATCGGTCAGGTGACGCAGCTGACCCTTATTGTCGCGCAGGGCAATATCGATAAGACCAGCTTCCTGGATCTTCGAAGGGTCGATAGTTCGGCTGCTTTCTGCATCGGCAATGCGGACGTTCTTCATGCCTTCAATGGCGATATTGTGCAGGTTGGCACCACGTTCTGCCGTTGGCCATAGGTGATCCCAACTGGTAGCAACAGCAGCAAAGGCCTTGATGTCGTCTCGATCAGTACGCGGATTGAAAAGCAGGCTATTACCTAATGTCTGGAACAGTGCGAAATAAGCATACGCCTTGTCAGGATGAGCGAAGATATAGCGTGCCTTTACATCCTGCTTGTAGACATCTATCATGGCAAGAATACTATCGTTCGCCTGATCAACAGTCAGTGCCTCACTGCGACTGACGTTGATGGCACGTTGTAGCAGGTCCATCTGCAACAGGGCCAGTTCCTGAATCTTCTGACAGTTCTCAGAACCGCTCACCTCATATTTCGAAGCCATCTGTGGATACTCAGCCTTAATAGTCACCGTTTCGGTAGAGTCTATCGAGAGCGAGATAATCTGGTCGCTGATGCGCAGGCGATAAAAATCAGGAGCCTCCGTCTGTGCACCACTGAAACTGAAAGCACCATCGTCGTCCAGTTTCACGGAATCCAAGACGTCTATACCTGTCAACGCAATATTCTCAAAGTAAAGCACTGAGTCTTTGGCGTTGGTAATGTTACCTTCTACATGGAATTTTTTCTCTCCGCACGAGGCCATTGTCAAGGCTACAAGGGCGGCAATTACATATTTTTTCATCTTGCTTTTGTTATTTTTGCCTGCAAAGATACGAATAAGCGAGTAAAATACCAAATTTATTTGAGTATTTTCGAGCGAGAGTATCTTCTCGCGAAGCGAAAAGATAGTGCAAATCGAGCGAATAACCAAATATTGAGGCCTATTTTTGTATTCCGAAGTCAGCTTGTTGGGCTTCTACCTCTTGTAAAAGCTTGTTTTTCTCTGCGTCAGAGAGGGTAGAGGAACTAGATTCTCTAGATTGTCTAGAATCTCTAGATGTTCTAGAAAGGTTTGATTCCTGATAGCACATGGGCAGATCGTAAGGAATACTCTCTATTTCCAATTCGGCAGAAGTGGGCACATGAATACCAGGGAATTGCACCTCAGCCTTAATCTTTATCTTACCAGCCTGCTTCGTGCTACGTATCAGTACAGGAGCAGAACCCCATTCAACAGCACGCGGATTGGCATTGATACTGGCGTCGCCAATGATTTCACCTTTGCCCTCAACGGTAAAGCGGATGTTTTCTTTGGCCAAGCGACGAACATGTCCCAAGTCATCAGTAACTTCACAGACAACGACGACGAAATCAGAACCGTCAGCCACGAGTTTTTTGCCCATTTCATCGACATAAAGGCGCAATTTGGTACTTCTGCGCGAAGGCATCTTTTCAGTTTTACAAACCACTTTGCCATCCACGAAACCCTCAGCAACCATCTTGACGCTCTGCCAGTTCTTTTGTGTGTAACTCCAGTTACGAGCCTCGAAGAAATCCCAAGCATCCTTGAAGACGACAAGACCTTTATCCACAGGCTGTGTCCAACAATGTTCACCATCGTACATCGTGAGGCACACGCTGTCGCAATTAGAAAAAACGGTGACGTCCTTTTCAGAGAACTGCGTCATCTCGTGGGCAATAGTAACCGTGGGCTGTTCTGTAGGTTGTTGTAGCATGGCCGCAAACATATCAAAGGCGGTCTTTTTCTGACGGAAGGCATCGTAGATACCTCCCCAGTAGGGGTCAGGGTGATAGCCACGCTGGTGGTCGAAGGGGTGCCACTGGCAACCGCCGATGAACTGACCTGTGGTATGGAACAGTTCCTGTGTAGAACGATAAAGGCTCATGGCCTGTACGAGCATAGGTCGCTCACCCCATGAACGGGAAGCGCGATTCAGATTGTTATGTGCATACCAGTCGTCTACCAATTCGCCAAACTCACGCGTAAAGATACATTGCTTGATCTTCTTGGGGTCTCCGATGGATAAATCATCGGACGCGAAGTCATCCCCTGGCCAGCCATAGACGACGTCGTAATGTTCAGCAACACCAGCGGAATGCACGTCAGCAGCTGCTACAGGACGATAGGGATAGGGGTATTCGTCCTTCGTGATCTGTAAGGCTTTTAAGGCGAAATCCTCAGGATAGCGTGTCTCGTTGAGGATGGGTTCCCACATTAGGACACAGGGATGATTCCTGTCGCGACGAATGATGTTGCATGTATTCTCGTGAACCTTCTCGTCCCAGCCTTTTTCCTTGTTCCAATATTGCCAACCAGGAGTCGCTACGATGATAAAAAGTCCCATTTCATCGCAGGCATCCATAAACGATGGGTCTTGTGGATAGTGGGCTGTACGGATAATAGTAAAGCCAGCATCACGCAAGCGCTTGGCGTCTCGCCATTGCTGGGAATTAGGCAGGGCATTGCCCACATAGGCGAAGTCCTGATGGCGATTGGCGCCAACTAACTGATGATATTTCTTGCCATTGAGATAGAAGCCAGGCTGGCGTCCTTGTGCATCATCCGTGCGAACAAATTCGAAAGAGCGGATGCCAATGCGAGTAACGCCTCCATCGAGCGATTGCTTACCCTCCTTAATGCGAGTGGTTATATGATATAAATAAGGTGTCTCAGGCGACCATAGCTTGGGGTTTTTGACGAGGAAACGCTGGGTAATGGTGCGCGCCTCGCCTGGCCTCAGGCTCAGTTTTGTTTGTTGCTGTGCCACAGCAACAGACGGAACAACGGGTGCAATGGGCGGTGTGAGGGCGTTCTCAATAGTGATGGAATGGGGCTTACTGTCGTTATTGCGTACTTCGGTATTGACGAAAACCTCAGCGCTCTTGTCGCTGATGTTGGCATAATGGACGAAGATGCCACCACCTGCCACCTTGTTTTCCTCGAGGGCATCTGTGATGGCGACCTTGTTTTTCGCAATAAGCCATACGTCGCGATAGACGCCTCCATGATAAGCGAAGTCAAGCTGTGCCTGTTTCTTACCTGGAGGGTAGGCTTTGTCGTCGCTGTTGTCAGCGCAGATGGCGACGACACAGTCGTCACCTGCGGATAAGCCAAGAGCAGACAGGGAGACGGTAATGGGGAGATAGCCGCCTTCGTGCTCCTTGACCTTTTGGCCATTGACGTAGATGGTTTGCTTACCCATGATGGCCTCGAAGTGGAGGGTGACGTCGCGACCTGCGCATTCCCTGGGCAGACAAAAGTGCTTGCGATACCAGGCAATGCCTTGATAGTTACGACACCCACTAGCCTCAGCAGGCATCAATTGTACAGTATGGGGCGTAGAGACAACCTCCCACGATTTATCGTTGAAATCGGCCTTTTCTGCACCAACTACATCCCCCAGATGGAATCGCCAGCCAGCATTGAAGTTCCACACCAAGCGCCCGCTATTATCCAAAGGGAAGAGCCCAGCTACAGAGGTTTGTGCCTTTAAAGGCAAAAAGGTAAAAAGACAAAAAGGCAATAAAACAATTACCTTCTTAATACACCACCTGTTATTCGTCATTATTGTTCTCTTCATATTGTTTTTTTACCTTTTTATTTAGGGTTATTATAATCTCCCGTTGCTTTGTTCACAATGTTAAGCGTGGGTTCCCAATCGTCTGTACGGAAAGAACTCACAGGCAAGGCATCGTGCATCAGGTCGCCAACCACATAATCCTTGAAAGCATAACGCACGGCAACAGGCGTTTTAACCTTGTCGCAAACAACATAGACGCGATTGCGAGACGCCCACACCTTTGTGGCAGGATGAAACACCTTGTCTGAGCCTGCCACCTCGAAATTGCGACTAATGGTTTTCCCGTCAGTATCAGTTGTCGTAAGGCTGTTGACATGCTCGAAGTACACCCACTCCTTCGAGCGGTCGAAACTCACAACAGCAGTATCGTTTTGGAATGTCACTTCCTTGTATTTTGCAAAGTCGGGCAGACCCTTTATGTCGTAGGTGTTGCTAAGGGCAAGGATAGCGAGGCGCTCTCCTGCCTGACGCTTCTTGCGAGGATGAATGACGTCTTTGATACCTGTATCCAACAATACCGCCATGCGACAGTTGGGAACCATCGACTCCACCTTCTCTTGCTGTTCACGAAGGAAAGCACTGTTGTAGAGAGCCCAGTCTGTCTCGTCATACCCCCAAGGTGCTATCTGACAGTAATAGAAAGGAAAGTCGCCCTGTTTCCAATCCTCGCGCCACCCCTGAATCATACGCGCCATTAAGGGAGCATAATAGTCGTAGCGAGGCACATTATCCTCGCCCTGATACCAGATGGCTCCACGAATACCATAACCAATGAGGGGCTTGAGTTGTCCATTATAAAGGGCCGTCGGACAACGTTGCTGCAACTTCTTGACGTCCTCCTCCGTAATCGTCTGCTTCACCTTGGGGAAGGTCTTGAGCCAGTCTGCCTGCATCCAGGCCTCACAGGCAGAACCACCAAAAGCAGTACAAATCAATCCAACAGGGACACCCAACATCTTTCGCAACGCCTTGCCAAAGAAATAGGCAGTAGCCGAGAACTCACGAACACTGGCAGCATTGGCAGGTTGCCAAATTCCTGCGAGATCCGTTTGCGGTTCCAGTGAAGCGTGACGCTTGCCATAGAACAATCGCAGTTCATTATCGTTGCAAGAGAGCAATTCCTCTGTGGCACCTTCTACAGGTTGAGCCTTATAGCCCTTCATCAGCATCTCCATGTTCGACTGACCAGAGCATATCCACACCTCGCCAATCATCACGTTGCGAAGGATGACAGCTGATGGTTCAAGAATCATCACTTCGTAAGGGCCACCAGCCTTTGGCGTCTTCACCTTCACCTCGAAGTCGCCCATGTCATCAGCCTTCACCTTGTAGGTTTTATTGTCCCATGTGGTCATGATGCTCACCATTTTATTGGCATCCGCCTTTCCCCAGATGTTACATTCTGACTGTTGTTGCAACACCATGTTGTCGCTGAAGAACTGGGGCAACTTGACCTCAGCATTCGCTGTGATGGCTATAAACGCAACGATGGCACAAATTAATTTTCTCATATTTTTTCCGTTTAATCCGTTCAATCTGTGGTCGTTATAATTACCGGTGGTTCAAGGAGGCCTGCAGGCAATAATCCTTCACCCTTCGTGCGATACTTGGCATTCGTCCAAATACCTTCGTAGGGCGCTTTGCCAAGATCTTCGCCTCGCAGGGCATTATGCCAAGTGTTCACCACCTCGATTTCTATCGTATTTTTGCCCTTTTGCAAAGCACCAGTAATCTCTACCTCGTAGGGAGCCATCCACGCAATGCCGCAATCCTTGCCATTAATCCATACGTGGGCGATATCCTTCACGTTGGGGAACGACAACCAAGTGCGCCCCTGAGGAACTTCGTTCTTTTTCAGTTTCCACGTCGTCGTGTAACGCGCGTGACCACTGAAATAGCGAATCCTGTCGTCTGCATGTTGGCTCCAGTCGAAGAGCGACTGGCTCTTGATGGTTAAGCCTGCCTCTCGGAAGGTGATAGTCCAAGGCTCGCTATTTATTCCCAGCGTGGGAATGTTTTGTTCCCAGCGTGGGAAAATTTTATTCCCAGCCTGGGAATATTCGCTTTGCCGGTAGCTCACAAACAACGAGCCGTAAGCAGGCAATGTGATGGTGTCTTGATAGTCGTACGATTCATCCGTTAGGGGATTGTAAACCAACGCTTTTCCTTTGTGCTCTGACCCAGAAGTCAGAGTGTGGCAAGCAATTTCACGGAAAACAGGTGAGAAAGTCTGCTCTTGGTTCGTTTGGTTCGAGAGAAAATAAATGTCTTCACCTTTTCCTGTACGATGAGCGTAGGCAATGCCTTCAGGTAGAATGACGTCTGGTGCAACTTTCTCAAAAGTGCTATCCTTGTAGGGCTTGTCAACAATCTGAACGCCTTGTCTGCGCAGTTGGGCTATGCGTTTCTTGGCTTCTGGAGAAACCAGAACCCATTGGGGAACAACCAATACCTTATAATTAAAGGGCTGATTGAGCAGGGCATCCTTGTTCATCGAGTCGTACTGATAGCCGTGAAGTGGATTGATCCAGTCCTTTAAATCGACGATTCCAACGGAATGTCGCACGCCAACAGGCGATTCCTCCATCGGCTGGCCGACATTGGCCAGTCGTTTGCGTTCGGAGGCCACTCGTTCCGCACCAAACAAACCAGGCAACATTGGTACAAGGCGGTCTGGAGTAAAGGCACGACAGGGCATTTCTTCCCCAATATAGACGGCTATGTCGATAACTGGCTTGCCCTTTTGTAGGAGTGTTTGACAACGGGTGATATAATCCACAAAAGGCTTTGCCTCAGGGAACCAAATCTGGTCGCGCTGAAAAAAAAGGCCGATTCCATCGAGCGTCATGCCTGGTTTGCGGTCGAGCCAAGGGTTGTGGGTATTCACGTGGAAGAAGAGACGATTCATGCCAAGGGCGAAGTTCCTATCCAATAACGCCTTGATACTTGCTGGTGTCTCGTCCCACACACCACGCACTTCAGTAAAACCTTCTGCTTGGATAATATTCTTCCCATAGACGTGAGCCCCGCTGATGGCGTCGAGCATATCGGTGGGTTTGTCGTGGGTAGGAGAATTCAACCAAAACTCACCCATAGGCACGTCAACATACTTAAAATGTTCCATTCCATCGGAAACCATCGTGGGCGCAACGCTCTCTGATGACAACTGCACACCATATTCTTTGGCCTTTTGGGCAATGGTGACGAAGAACACCTCGTTCACCAGTTCATTGATGGTCTTGCGAATGTCTCTTAGCGTCTCTTCTGCCCCCATCATAGGAACACCAGCATAGACGGGCAGGAGGGGAATGATATCATAGCCTCGCCTGCGCACAAACTCCTGGGCAAAGTTTCGGCTCCAGTTTTGCGAACCACACTCCCATGAGTCGACGTGCAGATACTTAACAACTTTGTGGTTTGGACGATTCATAAAGAGCCCAAACCAACGGTCTACTTGTTTGCTGACAGCCTTACGAGAGAATTTGTCGCATTCCAAGCCCTTTGCCCCACCAGCTGTAGCATTAGTATGCCCCGTTGAGGTATGGCCCATTCGCAGGATGCGCCAAGTGCCTTCAGGCAACTCCACGTCAACGTAGTCGCCTTGCATCTTGAATGGTTTGATATCTCTAGGGTGCAGGAAATCTTCGTAGGGCAGGTCAATATCTGGCGTCTCTGGGGCTATGCGCCAAACGTAACCGGCCTTGCCTTCCCAGTTGTCGATGAGTGGCCAACTGCCAAACTTGATGCCCTTCAGTCGCAAAACGGGTTTCCACTTGGCGGCATCCAGGTCTTCGGCACCAGGTTCCGAACCTTCAGGCGTCCATTCCATACGCACATACTTCACCTTACAGGGAGGAATGGAGAAAGTTGTATTAAAGTCTGTATTTTGCCAACCCTGACGAGGAGGCGTCAACTGCTTGACAGTCTGAAAGATAACTCCGTCGTGCGACGCCTTTATCGTTAGTCGCTGACATTGGATATTGGTGCCTGAGGGTTCTATCTCGATATTTCGCACCAACGTAGGTTTGTCGAATTCGTACTGAATCCAGCAAGGTTCGTCAGCACATAGCACCCCCTTGGCGTTTATTTTGACCTCAGGAGAATAAGATAGAGAGCCTTTGGGATAACCCAAGGACACAGTAACAGGAATGGCATATGCCGCAATATCCTCATAGTAATGTTCGTAGTGCTGAGGCTTTTGCATGAGGAAATGGTGTTTGCCTCCAGTGACGACGGTATCGCAGAAGACAACCTTCTGCATGGATTCTTCTGGTGAAATCCAAGGTCCGCCAGCGAGTGCAAAACCGTCGCAGACGTGAATGCCCATTTCCAAGCTGAGGGAATCGGCTTGCGCGAACGAGTAGTCCACCATTCGCCAAAAGTTCTCACTCAAGGTATCAGCCGTTCCTTGATATTCTGGTCGTTCTTGTGACCCACGAATAGGCATCAGGTAACAGCCACCCAGTCCCACATCCTTCATCGCCTGCAGATCGGCCTTAATGCCTACTTCTGATACGGCGCCATACATCCAATACCAGAAAGTCCAAGGACGAGTCGTGTCGTTACCTCGCGACATAATTGCGAGGCACAGGACAAGAGCAAGTGTGGTCAGTCGTTTCATAGCATCCGTGTAATTCGTTCGATTCGTTGATTAGAAATCACTCGAAGTGCAGGATGGCATTGATGCTTCCTTTCCCCTTGCTCCAATAAGGCTGTGCGCTGGGACCATTGAGGTCAGTGGTATTTACCTTGTTGCGAACGGCAGGAATGGCCTTGAGGATAGAGATACCTGTCTCTGGCAGGGTATAGAGGATATGGTCGCGACCATCACGAGGCGTATAGACGCCAATCTTTCCAGCTATCGTTTCTATACCAACGGCTCCTTCAGTAGTATTTAGCTTCATCCAGGAGACATTGTTAAAGTAACCTTTGAACTCAGGATAGTCCCACGACTCACCAGGAATGGGGTCGTTGTAGTCGTTCTGCCAATAGCCATATTGAGGACCTTCCTGACGATTCTGCCAAACGCGATAGGGTCCTTTGCCTACCCATTGCTTGCTTTTCACCATCGTCTCAGGATAGTCGAAGCAAATACCCATCAGGTCGACGACGCCATTGAAGTAATAGTCGACGTTCATATACATACCGCCATCAACGAGGAAGCGCCAAGTAACCGTATTGATGGAACCATGCAGATAGTTGGCAACCAGTGTACTGTCACTAAAGGTGAAACCATCAAAGGCACCTTGGTCAGGATACTCCGTATATTGCGTCTTTTTCTGGAAGGCCTTGTTGTCGTCGTGGTTGTAAAAACCATCCTGCGAACGGTCAGCACGCTTGGCAGCTACAAAGCGGGGACCATTGCTGAACGAGAGTTTTTTTTCGCCTATGGAGACGCCTATCAACCTACCCGTCTTCTTGCTAAAGGTATACTGGCGATTGCCATTCTGCACCAACAATTGGTTTGTATCCTCTGTATACGAGTATTTCTGGGTATTCTTGTGTAGGTTTCTCTTGCTCAGGTTATCGGTGCCGAGTTTTACCATGTGTCTATGGCTCCACGTAAAGATTTCCTTTCCATACGGGTCAATAGCTGTCAACTCAATCACATCAGCATCTGTCCTTTCGATTTTCAGCCTGGCTTTTTCACCTGGTGCAGCATCAGGCGAAGTAAGCTTTACGGTTTTGATGACCTTGACCTCCGACTCTCCGTAAGCAGGCATCTTGAGCAGTCTGTAGCTGAACTGGCAGTCCTTCAGGTTGATGAAGTTATAGCAGTTCTGAATGGTGAAGGCACCGCTGTCAAAATACAACACCTGAACAGGACTCCACACCTCGCGGATGGTATAGAACGAACCTTCCTTTTCCATGTGGGGACCAACGATGCCGTCAGAGCCGAAGTTGCCCACAGGGTCAAGAATGCCATTTTTGTCCGTACGAACCACAGCCTGATCCATCAGGTCCCACAGGAAACCGCCTGCACAACGTGGATTGCTCATCATCAACTTCCAGTAGTCTTTCAAGCCTGCCCCATGTCCTCCGTCATACAATCCGTGCAGAAACTCAGTAGGCATAAAGATTTCCTTTTGGCGCATATAGTCTGCTGTTTCACCCCACGAACGATAGTGCTTGGTCTCGAAACCATTACGATTAGCCCAAGGATAGAGTACTACACGCTGTTGAGGGTCGAACTGCGCGAATACTGGCTCCAGTTCGTAATTAAAACCACCTTCGTTACCATTGCTCCAGAAGATGATGCTAGGATGGTTCACATCACGCGTCACCATCTCCTCAACGATTTGCGAACCCACTATCGTTTCGTGTGCCTTATGCCAGCCGGGCTGTTCACACTCTACATAAAGGCCTAATGAGTCGCAGGCATCCAAAAACTCCGGGTCAGCAGGATAGTGACTCAATCGGACAGCATTCATATTCATCGATTTAATCAGCAACACATCCTCGATATTCTTCTGCTTCGACAGCGTACGACCACTTTCAGGACGGAAGGAATGGCGGTTGACGCCCTTGAAAATCACTTTCTTCCCATTGATAAACACACCATCCTCCTTGTCGCCTTTGTAGGTGTGGCGATATTCTATCGTGCGGAAGCCAAACTTCTGACGCTCAATGTGGAGCGTACGACCCTCTGCGTCTTTCAACGTAAAGACAGCGGTATAGAGGTTAGGCTGTTCAGCATTCCACAACTTGGGATTCTCCGTGCGGAACTCAACCTTGGCCTCGTCGCTGGCAACGATATAAGACGGACTTGTGGCGACCTTCTTTCCATTGGCGTCAACCAAATCGACGGTCACACTGGAGCCGGCAACGGCACGATTCAGGAAGACATCAGCCGTAAAGGAACCATCCGCCTTAGCATCAATGGCCACCCGCTGGATGTTCTGCGAAGGCTTGCTGACAATGAATACCGGCCGCCAGATGCCGCCAAAGTTCCAGTAGTCAGCCCTGCGCTCAGCTAGATTCACCTGCGGATTGGTGCTCTCCTTCAGTACTTCAACCTCCAAGCGGTTCTTCTTCGAACCAAAGAACACACGGTCTGACACGTCTATCGTATGGCGCGTAAAGCCACCCTGATAAGTGCCATTACCCGCTTTGCGACCATTGATCTCGACATGAATCTCCGTAAATGCAGCCTCGAAGACGAGCTGAATCTGACGACCAGCCCACTCCTGAGGCAACATAAACTCCGTCTTATACTTTCCTGTCTCGTCAGCAATACCCTCTGGCGTGGCCTTGCCATAGAAGCGCATGCCATACTGATAGGTGCCAAAACCCTGCAATTCCCAGCACGAGGGCACACCAATCTTCGTCCACTTACCGCTATTGCGACCATCCGAGCACAGGAAGTCCCACTGCACCATATCGTCGCAACCATGACCACTCAGATACTGTCGCTGGGTTTCCACCAGCTTCTGAGCCTGCACGCCTAAAGCCACCAAGCCCACTAACGTCAAAAGGAAAGTTCTTTTCATCATTGCTATACCTTATTTATATATAGACGAACTTCCTCGGATTTTGTTAGTGTTTCAATAAGTTAAGCTTTTGCTGGGGAGCCAGCGCATTGTTGACTTTTTCCGTATATTCCTTCAAGGTGAGTGCTACTGATAAAGGCAGATTGCGACTGGAGTTGCCAATGCGGAACGTATAGCTACCAGCCTCTGTGAGCCACTGAGAATCAGCCTCGTCGAAGCTGACAAGGTCGCGAACGGGAATGGTCATGGTCAGCGTCTGACTCTCACCAGGTTGTAGCTCGCGCGTCTTGGCGAAGGCTTTCAGTTCCTGAGCAGGCTTTTCGAGTTTGCCCTTAGGTGCTTGTACATAGACTTGGGCCACCTCCTTACCACTGACAGCGCCAGTGTTCTTAACGGTGATGCTTACCTCAACAACATCCTTACCCTTGGCCTTAACCACAGGTTTCGAGAATTCAAAGGTCGTATAGCTTAGTCCGAATCCGAAGGGATAGGCCACCTCGCGGTTGAAGGTATCGAAGAAACGATAGCCCACATAGATATCCTCTTCGTGATTGGTATAGTCGTAGCCGGCAACCTGACCCGTGTAGCCTCTTGTCACCTCGTAGGTATAAAAGTCCATCGTGCCAGGATAACCCTTCGTCGAAGGATGGTCCGTAGCAGCAAGCGGCCACGTCATGGTGAGTTTGCCAGACGGATTCACCTTACCCGTCAGCAGGTCGGCCACAGAATTGCCACCTTCCATACCTGGCTGCCAAGCACAAAGAATAGCATCCGGATAGCCACTCCACGAGGCCGTCTCAATGACAGAACCCGAGTTGATGATCACCACCACGGGCTTGCCTGCCTGGTGGAAGGCGTTGCAGACGTCCTTGATGAGCGCCAGCTCCTCAGGAACGAGGTTGAACTCGGTAGCGATATCGCGGTCGATACCCTCACCTGCTTGACGACCAATGGTGATGATGGCCGCGTCGGCACCAGCCACCTCTTTGTCGATAGCAATCGGGGAAATACCAATCTCAGGATACTTCTGTTGCCCCATCATCTCCGTCTGGAACCACTTGGCAGGATGACGCTCTGCCTGGAATTTTACCCGTGCATAGTCAATGTACTTACGATAGATGTCGGTAAGCGTTGCAGACGAGTTGATACCAGCATTCTTCAAACCAGTAAGCATATCCACCACGTATGGCGGATGAACGCAACCTGAACCTGTACCACCGCTGAGAAAGTCGTAAGAATTCTCGCCAAAGAGCGCAACGGTCTTAATCTTACCATCTTTCCAAGGCAGGGCACCATTGTTCTTCAGCAGCACGATACCCTCGGCAGCACTCTGGCGCGTAATGGCAGCATGAGCCTCGAAGTCAGGTTTGTTGGTATAGGGATAATTATTGAAGCTGGGCGTCTTGACGATATATTCCAGCATACGGCGCACGTTGCGGTCGACGTCCTCCATACTGAGTTTGCCGCTCTTGATACCCTCGATAATCTCCTGCACCTGGGCGGGCTGGCCTGGTTCCATCAGATCGTTGCCGGCATGAACCTCGTTGATGGTGGGCAGACCCTTGCGGATGCCAATCCAGTCGGTCATCACGATACCCTTATAGCCCCAGTCCTCGCGCAGAATCTTTGTGAGTAGGTCGTAATTACCCATCGAAAACTCACCGTTCACCTTATTATAACTGGCCATGATGGTCCAAGGGTCGCTCTCGCGGACGGCAATCTCGAAACCACGCAGATAGAGCTCGCGGGCTGCACGCTGGCTGACCCGCTCGTCGACGCTGGTACGATCCGTCTCCTGCGAATTGACGGCAAAGTGCTTGGCACTCACACCAGCACCCTGACTCTGCACACCCTTGATATAAGCCGCGGCAATCTTTCCCGTCACCAGCGGGTCCTCGCTGTAGTACTCGAAGTTACGGCCACACAGCGGATTGCGGTGCAGGTTCATGCCTGGACCGAGAATCACGTCACAGCGATACTCCTTGGTCTCATTGCCGATAGCCTCGCCCACCCTGCTGACCAGTTCCGTGTTCCACGTCGAAGCCAGACACGAGCCAATGGGGAAAGCTGTAGCATAGTACGTCTGCGTCGTACCCTCACGCGTGGGGTCAATACGCACTCCGGCAGGGCCGTCGGTAAGTACCGTTGCGGGGATTCCCAGCCGTTCGATGCGGGGTGTCGTACCAGCAGCACCAGCCACCAGGTCGGCCTCACCGCCTACGACGGCTCCCGCGCCAAAGAAATTGTTAGCACCGCCAACCAATAGTTTGGCCTTTTCTTCAATCGTCATAGCCTTCAACACCTCGTCGATATTGTCGGCACGCAGTTTTGTTTGTGCAGTCATTGTTGATGCCATTAAAAGGAGCAGCACTCCTGTAATCATTGTTCTTTTCATACGTTGTTATTGGTTTATTAACTTTCAACTTTCAATTGTTAACTTTCAACTCTTAAAGTACACCTTCAGCTGCTCGGCATAGTCGGCCAACTGTCGCGTGTCGATGTTGCCATAGCGTTGCCAAATCTGCTGACAGGGCAGCAACAACGCACTGAACGTCACGTCGCGACGGCGCAGATAAGGGTCGCAGTGCTGGTACACGTCCAATATCTCTACCACCAATTTGGCAGGGATGCGCAACAGGCGCGCCAATTCCTGCACCTCAGGGGTTTCAGCAACCATCGTGATGGGTGTCAGACGAAAATAGAGGTCGAGCGTCACCACGAGCATGATGGGCGTCAGGCGTTCGTCCTCGCTGATGGGACGGAAGTCGCGCTCGAAAGTTTCCTGCACGTCGACACCCTCAAAGAAATCGCCTCCCGAGTTGAACCCAATCATCTGGCGCAGCAGCTTGACAGCACGGCTCAGACGACGCGGATTCTCGCCATACTCCTTCCAGATGCGCTCTATGCGGGGAGTACGCAGGCGCGCTATGTCGCCCAGTCTCTCGTGAAGCACCTCCGGATGGATGTGCAGTTCCATACTGAGGTTCACCATTTCGCGGTCGTACGTCGGTTTCATACCTGTCGGCTTGCGCAGGTATTGTTGCATTAGCAACAGCCAATAATCGTCTTGCCAGGGTTGTTTTGTTGCCATATTCTGACTTTTTTCGGTTTTTATTTTGCAAATATACGAATTATTTTTTAATTTTGCACACAAATTGAAAGAACTTATGAGAAAAATCTTGCTTTGTGCCATCCTGACGGTCATGGCCGTGGGCATCGAGGCACAGAGTATACGCGAGGAAATTCGCGACAATATCCGTTGCTCGGCCGGCAACTATCTGGCTTACCCGGAACCTGCGCAGTTGAAGCTGACGCCTGCTCCCGAGGGTAAGCACCCCTTCTATATCAGCCACTACGGACGCCACGGCTCGCGCTATCTCATCGGGGCCAACGACTACGAGGCTCCCTACGCCGTGATGGCCGAGGCCGACAGTCTGGGCAAGCTGACTCCCTTGGGCAAGGACGTGGTGCAAAGGCTGGACATCATCCGCAAGGACGCTCACGGCCGCTACGGTGAGCTGACGCGTCTGGGTGCCCTGCAACACCAGCAAATCATGCGACGCATGGTCGACCGCTTCCCTGAGGTCTTTGCCGAGGGGGCAGACGTCGATGCCCGCAGCACGACGTCGCTCCGCGTATTCCTGTCGATGGAGAATGCCATGATGCAGCTCTCGCGCATGTGTCCGAAGGTATTCATCCACCACAACGCCACCCAGCGCGACATGTACTACTTGTGCGGTTCCGACCCCCGTCTGGAGGCGTTGAAGCAGGATTCGGCCACACAGGCACTGCTCACCACCTTCAGCCAGCGTTACGACACCAGCAGCCGCCTGATGCAGTCGCTGTTCAACGATACGGCCTACGTCCGGCAGCACATCGATGCCGACAAGTTCAGCAACAGCCTCTACGAACTGGCCAACAGCCTGCAAAACACCGACCTCAGCCTGCGGATGACACTGTACGACCTGTTTACCGACGACGAGCTGTACGACTACTGGAGGAAGGGCAACGCGTGGTGGTATGTCAACTACGGTTTCTGTCCCGCAAGCGGCGGCAGTCAGCCCTACTGCCAGCGAACCCTGTTGCGCAAAATCATCAACGACGCCGATGTCAGCATCCAGCTGAAACAGCCTGGCGCCCAGCTGCGCTATGGTCACGACACGATGCTGCTGCCGCTGGTGTGCCTGCTGGAAATCATTGCAGCGCCACACTCTCAAAGAGAGAACCGTTTCGGACTGGCCACCGCCGACCTTGAATCGCTCGACCGCAAGGGCTGGGCCAACTACAAGGTCATCCCGATGGCAGGCAACCTGCAGCTTGTGTTCTATCGCAGCAGTCCCGACGACACGGACGTCGTCGTCAAGGTGCTGCTCAACGAGAACGAAGTCCAGCTGCCGCTGAAGAACCACCATGGGCCCTACTACCTCTGGCGCGACTTCCGCGAATACTATCTAAAGAAACTTGACGCGTATGAGGAAAGTGAGAAGTGAGAGGTTAGAGGTGAGAGGTGAGAGATTACTCTCAGTACTCGCAGTAGTGCTCTTGGCACTTTCGGCGTGGGGACAGGTAAGCGTGTCGGAAGGCCAGCCGCTGTCGGCCTTCGAGAAGATTCGCCAGAACCGCAACTTCTCAGCCAGCAACTACTGCATCTATCCCGACAGCACGCTGCCCGCACTGACCCCTGCTCCCGAGGGCAAGAAGCCCTTCTACATCAGCCACTACGGACGCCACGGCTCGCGCTATCTCAGCAACCGCAAGGCCTACGACATACCCTACCGCATGCTCTGCCGTGCCGACAGCCTCGCACTGCTCACCCCGACAGGCAAGGACGTGCTTAGCGAACTGCGCCACATCATCGACGACTCCGAGGGACGCTGGGGCGACCTCACGGGACTGGGCAAGCGGCAGCACCGCCAGATAGCCTGCCGCATGGTGGAACGCTTCCCCGAGGTGTTCAGCGACGGTGCCTACGTCGACGCTCGTAGCACCACCGTCACGCGTTGCGTGCTCTCGATGGGTGCCGCTGTCCAGCAGCTGGTGGCCCTCAATCCGCGCCTGGACGTCACCATGCGCGCCTCGCGAAAGGACATGTGGTATATGAACCACCAGGACACGCTGCTGCGCAACAGGATGGAGACCCCCGAGACCCGGCAGGCCTTCAACGCCTTCTGCCAGCCGCTCATCGGCAACTACCGCCTCATGCAGATGCTGTTCACCGATGTGGACGCCGCACGGAAGGTGCTCGACGGCTGCGTGGCCACCCTCCAGCCGCGAAACGGCGAGCAATGGCTCAATTACTACCTGCTCTTGTCGGCTCTCATCCAGCAGAACACGCGCATGAGCGAGCGGTCGCAACTCGTCGACCTCTTCACCTATGAGGACATCCACTGCTTCTGGCAGTGCGAGAATGCGTGGTGGTACGCCAACTACGGCCCTTCGCCACTCAACGGCGGCGACCAGCCCTACTCCCAGCGTTACCTGCTGCGCCACATGATCCACGAGGCCGACAGCTGCTTGCGACTGCCGCGCCCGGGAGCCTCGCTGCGCTTCGGCCACGAGACCGTCATGCTGCCGCTGACCTGCCTGCTGGGCATCAACGGCTTCGACTTCCAGACCGCTGACCTCGCCGCCCTCGAACCCAACGGCTGGTGGGCGTGCCTCGTATTCCCCATGGCATCGAACATCCAGCTCGTGTTCTACCGCAGCAGTCCCGACGACAAGGACATCGTCATCAAGGTGCTGCTCAACGAACAGGAGGCTACGCTGCCCGTTCCGACAGACATAGCCCCCTACTACCGTTGGCGCGACTTCCGCGACTACTACCTCCGCCGGCTCGATTCTTACGAGAGAGGTCGAAGGTCGAAGGTCAAAGGTAAGAGATTACTTCCGACATCTTCCATCTAACATCTTACATCGCTTTGGCTTGGAACGCCAAGGCATATACCCTCATTTGCTTCACCATGGCCAGCAGACCGTTGGAGCGCGTCGGCGACAGGTGCTCTTTCAACCCGATCTCGTCGATGAAGTACAGTTCAGCATCCAGAATCTCCTGTGGTCTGTGGCCGCTCAGCACGCGAATCAGCAGTGCCACGATGCCCTTCACGATCAGCGCATCGCTCTCCGCCCGGAACGTGACGATGCCGTCCACGCAGTCCGCCACCAGCCACACGCGGCTCTGGCAACCGTCTATCAGGTTGCTCTCCGTCTTATACCTCTCCTCCAGCGGCTCCTGTTCGTTGCCCAGGTCTATCAGCAGCTGGTACTTATCCATCCAGTCGTCGAAACCACCGAATTCCTCAATGATTTCGTCTTGTATCTCATTAATTGTTGCCATATCGCCTGCGAAGGTACGAAAAAAAACGCAAACAGCCAAATGTATTTGAGCTTTTTCAAGGTTTATTGTCTTTCACAAAACCTTTAGTCCTCCATTCCCCTGAGCGCCAGCGACGCACGAGGATAACACCACGGACGTTCTCGTCAAGAGCGAAACCTACCCACATGCCCACAAGGCCAAATCCCAGTGGGATGCCGATGACGTAGCTTAAGCCCACAGCAATGGTCCACTGGAAGATGACACCCACAACGAAGGGATAGACGGTATCGCCCGTGGCACGCAAAGTGCTACCTGCAAAGATGTTCGACGTGCGTCCGATTTCCAGAAACCAGTCTACAACCAGCACCCAGATGCCCATGGTGATGATCTCCTCGTTGTCTGTGAATGCGGTGAGGATGCTACGACCTGCCAAAGCAAGAATGGCCGAACCGGTAAGAGTGATAATCATAGACCATCGGTAGAAATAGTTGCCTAAGATAAAAGCTGCTTGATGCCGCTGTTGGCCTACGAGGTGACCAACAAGGATGTCGCCACCTTGTGTGATGCTGAGGCAGAAGAGATAGACGAACATAATCATGTTGTGGCAGTAGGCCCGGGTGGCGAGGGCCTCGTTGCTGATTTGGTTGATGAAATAGGTGATAACCACCTGCGACAGACAGTAGGATATGTTCTCGCTCATGGCCGGGATGCCGATATATAGCAGGTTACGCAGCTCCTGCCAAGGCATGGGGCGGAAGTAATGCAACGGGAAGCGTGGAATATGGACGCGGAAGTGGATAATGGCAAGCAACACCATGGCAATGGCGCGGCTGGCGGCGGTGGCAATGGCCGCTCCCTCGACGCCCAGTTGCGGACAGCCCCAATGGCCGAAGATGAGGGCGTAGTTGCCAATAATGTTCAGCACGTTGACAACGCCTGTGACAACCATCGGATAGATGACCTTGTCGGCACTGCGCAGCGAGGCTGAAAAAGTCAGCGCCAGGGCTTGGAAGAACGACAGGGCACCCGTCAGCCGCAGGTAGACCAGTCCGTCGCCCATCAGTTCCGGGCGCAGGCCCATCATCAGCAACAAATGCTCGGCATAGAAGAATAGCACGGCACTGACTGTCAGTCCTACCAGCAGATTGATGGCGAGGGTCATGCCCACGACCTGCACCAGCCGCTTCCTCAGTCCCGCCCCGATATACTGTGCACAAAGGATAGCCGCACCCATCGAAAAGAACTGATAGACGAGGAATACCAGCGAGATAAGCTGGTTGTCCAGTCCCACGGCAGCCACGCTATTGTCGCTATAGCGACTCAGCATCACAGTATCGACGGCACCCAGCAACATCACCAGCGCCATCTCGATGAATACCGGGATGGTAAGCACTTTCAGTTGTCGTTTCAGGGTCGCATTGCTAGTTTCGTTTGCCATACAGCCTACAAAGGTACGAATAAGCGAGCACAATTCAAAACAAAAAGCGTTTTTTGTTTTAATTGTCGAGCGAAAGTATCTTCTCGCAAAGCGAAAAGGTAGTGCAAAATTTCGATTAAGCGAAGGCAATGAGAATAAATTTTCATTCCTAAGCGTGAGAAAGTTGATTAAACCGAGTGATAAACCAAATTTATTTGAGTTTTCCTTTGGTATTTCGCTCGCTTATTCGTATTTTTGTACCCGAAACGAACTACATGTGATAAATATATGAAACTCCGATTATTCTATGGTATGATGCTCGCCTTATGCGTTTTGGGCGCACAGGGCGCAGAGGTTGTATGGTTTGACGGACAGCATCCGATAACCTACCAGATGCCGAAGGACGTGGAGCCTGTAGTGATGACCGCCTTGGAGATGTGGAAAGACGACATGCAGCAGGTAACTGGGGTGGAACCAGTGGCCTCGGACAAAGCGACTATCCAGGTAGTGCATGCGCCGACATTGACGGCAGACGGTTTCCGTATTTATATAAAAGGTGGGCAGATAATCGTTGAAGGCGGTAACGGACGGGGTATGGCTTACGGTCTGCTCGAACTCTCACGTCTGGCAGGCGTCTCGCCTTGGATATGGTGGGGCGATGTGGTGCCAGAAAAGAAAGACCGTTTGGTGATGAGTGAGGATTTCGTGACAGAGCAACGTCCGAGTGTGACTTATCGCGGCATCTTCCTCAACGATGAAGACTGGAGCCTGCGTCCATGGAGCAGAAAGACCTTTGATCCTGCGCCAAATGGCCAAATAGGCGTCAAAACCTACAAGAAGATTTTCCAGTTGTTGCTGCGTCTGCATGCCAATGCTGTCTGGCCTGCGATGCATCCTGGCACAACGGCTTTCTTTAAGATTCCTGGGGCGAAGCAGATGGCAGACAGCTGTGGTATCGTCGTCGGCACCAGCCATTGTGAACCATTATTGCGTAATAATGTCGACGAGTGGGATGCTGCCCTGCGAGGCGCTTTCAACTATCGCACCAATCGCGAGGCTGTGCATCAGTATTGGATTGAACGCCTGCAAGAGGTGAAGCTATCAAAAGACAACATGTTTACCATTGGCATGCGCGGCATCCACGATAGTTCGATGGAGGGTTACAAGACGGAGCAGGAGAAGTTCGACGGACTTCAGCAAGTCATCAACGACCAACAGGAACTGCTCCGTAAGCATATCGGCGCCCCTGAGAAACAGATGCAGGTGTTCGTGCCTTACAAGGAAGTACTGCAATTGTATGAGAAGGGCTTGCAAGTGCCTGACTATGTGACGCTTATGTGGTGTGACGACAACTATGGCTATATCACTCGTCTGTCGAACACGGCAGAACAACAACGTACTGGTGGCGCTGGTGTCTATTATCACCTCTCATACTGGGGGCGTCCACACGATTACCTTTGGTTGACGACCACCCAACCAGGATTGATTTACAACGAAATGCGGCAGGCATACGACCATCACGTGCGGAAACTCTGGATTGCCAATGTACACGATCCGAAGGTGGCTGGCTACGACCTCGAGCTCTTCCTCGATATGGCGTGGAATATCGATTGCGTCAATGGTGAGACACTTAACAGCCATTACCGGTCGTGGCTCTGTCGCGAGTTTGGACAGGAGGTCTGCAATAGGCTCTTTCCCGCGATGCATGAGTTCTACCGGCTATGTGGAATCCGACGTCCTGAGTTCATGGGATATACGCAGGTGGAACTCGACAAACGCATTTATGAGCGTGGCCTTTCAAGAGTCGACACGGTGCCTCTGACAGCCGCTGATGCGGCATTGCGACTGGCTGCCTTTGAACGTATCGAGGCTACCATCGCTGAATGTCGTCCTATGCTACGACCTAAACTCCACGATGCATGGTTTGCCACCATCGAATACCCCGTACGTGCAGCTGCCGCCATGAGTCGGAAAATTCTTTCCAACCGCACGGAGAGTCATCAGGCGTATGAGGAGATCCAGTCGCTCACCTCGCAATATAACGAGATGAACGAGGGTAAGTGGCGTTATCTGATGGATGCCGCACCTCGCAAACTGCCTGTGTTTGAAGATGTCAATGCCACACTCTCGCAGGGAGAATCGATGCTGTTGTGTAAGAATGCTTGCGATTATGATTCTGCCTCTGAGGGCGCAAAAGTTATTCAGATGCTTGGCCATTCGATGAATGCCGTAGCCTTGCCGAAAGATGGTATGCTGACTTATCGTTTCGATGTGGACACGGATGGCGACTATATCCTACAGACTGCTCTCATCCCCACGCAACCTAATGATAACGGCGACTTGCGCTACAGCGTCAGCATCGATGGACGGCAACCAGTGGTTTATAACCTAAAAGAACCTTTCCGTTCTGAAGGCTGGAAACAGAATGTACTTCGTGGTCAGGCCCTTCGCCAGCTAAAGGTCAACCTCAGCAAGGGCAACCATACGCTTACCATTCGTGCCCTCGATGCCCATATCGTGGTAGATCAGTGGAATGTGCGGAGGACATCCCTCACCCGAACTTGATGGTTCCCTGTATGGGTTCTGCGGGCTGTGGTGCGGCGGGTTCGGCGGTGGGCGGAGCGTCGTCGCCGTAGGCCTGGCTGTAGATGCTGTCGAGGATTTCGCGCGTGCGCTTGTAGGTGGGGGTCTGCTCTACGGCAGAGATGACGTCGTCGTTGTCGAGGTCCTCGGGGCGGAACAGGTAGATGTGCGGGCGGCGCTTGTAGCGCTTGCTCTGGCCGTCGCCGCCATAGTAGCGGTTGCGGCGGTCCTGACGCTGGGCTTCCTTCTCCTGCTCGGCGGCAATGCGGGTGGCCTCCTCCTGCGTGTTGCGGTGCTGGCGGTGGCTGGCCATGCCGTCGACGCGGTCGATGCCGAAGCCAGTGGCCAGGATGGTGACCTTCACGCGCTTGCCCAGCTCGGGGTCGGTGGCCAGTCCCCACTTGATTTCGAAGTCGTTGCCGAACTTGCCCATGAAGTCGTTCACGTCGTTCATCTCCTCCATCATCAGCGAGCCGGAGCCGTCCTTGTTGCCGGCAAACGAGATGCTGAGCAGGATCTTCTTGGAGTTGAACACGTCGTTCTCGTTGAGCAGCGGCGAGTTGAGGGCGTCGTCGATGGCTTTCCTGACGCGACCCTCGCCCTCGCCGTAGCCGGTGGACATAATGGCCACGCCGCCGTCCTTGAGCACGGTCTTCACGTCGTTGAAGTCGAGGTTGATGAGTCCATGGACGGTGATGATCTCGGCTATGGACTTGGCGGCGACGCTGAGCGTGTCGTCGGCCTTGCCGAAGGCGTCGAGCACGGTGAGCTCGGGGTAGATCTCGCGCAGGCGTTCGTTGTTGATGACCAAGAGGGCGTCGACGTGCTTCGACATCTCCTCGACACCGTCCAGTGCCTGGTCAATCTTGCGGTCGCCCTCGAAGCGGAAGGGAATGGTGACGATGCCTACGGTGAGGATGCCCATCTCCTTCGACACGCGGGCAATGACGGGAGCGGCTCCGGTGCCCGTGCCGCCGCCCATGCCGGCAGTGATGAAGGCCATGCGCGTGCCGTCGTTAAAGAGGTTCTTGATGTCGTCCAGGCTCTCTTCGGCAGCGGCTCGCGCCTTTTCGGGGCGGTTGCCGGCACCAAGTCCTTCCTTGCCCAACTGCAGGTGGACGGGGACGGGCGAGTCGTTCAGCGCCTGGTTGTCGGTATTACACAGTACGAAGGTGACATCGTGGATGCCTTCGCGGTACATGTGGTTGACGGCATTGCCGCCACCTCCACCAACGCCTATCACCTTGATTATGCTATTCTCTTTCTCGGGCTCGCCAAAGTCGAGCAGTATGTTATTATCCATCTTTCGTTCAATTAGAAGTTAGTAATCGGTTTTATTCTTCCTCGGGACCGAGAATGGTCTCGCCAAGGTTCTTGAGTTTCTTCCAGCCCTTGTTCCAGAAGCTGTTCTCCTTGCGGATGCGCGCTGCCTCGCGGGCTTCCTCCTCGGCCTTCTCGCGAGCCTGGCGCTCCTCGTCCTCCTTCTTGCGCAAGGCCTCCTCCTCGGCACGGCGGATCTCCTCGGCCGTACGCACCACGCCGGCGGGAGTCTCGGAAGCCTGACGGGCGCGACGCTGCTCGAGGGTCTCGGGCGTGGTGACGGTGCGCTGCTGCGGGGCAAAGAGGTCGCCCGTCAGGGGCAGCTCGCCACCGGCGCAGTTGATGTCGCCCTTGGCCAGCAGTCCCAGCACGGTGTTCATCATGCCGTCGTGGGCATTGATGTCGGCAATGGTCGACGTGATGGTCTGCGTCACGAACTTGGCGATGCGGATCTTGTCGACGTGGGTATAGTTCTGGAAGGCCTTCTCGATGTCCTTCAGGTTTGCACCGCCGCCGGTGAGGATGATGCCGCCGAGCAGCTTGTCGCAGTACTCCTCGGGCACCTGGCACCACACGTTGGCAATGATTTCCTCCAGGCGGCCTTCGACAATCTCGATGAACTTGCGCGTCTCCACCTGACGGTCCTGGTCGATGGAGTATTTCATGTTGTTGTCGATGTCGTTGTTGTCGGTAAACGCCGAGGCATACTTGAGCTTCATCTTCTCGGCGTCGCTCTCCTCCATCTGCAGCGAGGCAATGTCCTTGGTGATGTTGTTGGCACCAAGGGGAATGACGGCCAGATGGCGCAGGATGTTCTTCGAATAGACGCTGACCGTCGTCGTGTCGGCACCCAGGTCGACCAGTGCACAGCCCGAACGGCGCTCAGCCTCGGTGAGCACGCTGTCGGCCAGTGCCAGCGGGGCAAGGTAGAACTCGGCAATGTTGATGTCTGCCGCCTCGAAACACTTGTTGAGGTTGGCATAGAACGACTTGCGCTGCAGGATGTTGAGGAAGTTGCCCTCAATGCGATTACACTGAATGCCCACCGGGTCGAGCTGGAACTGCGAATCCACCCTGTACTCCTGCGCAGCAGCGTCGATAATCTGCTGGTCGGGGTATTTCATGTTACGGTTCTCGTCCATCAGTTCAATCACCATGTCCTGCGTGACCTGCGTGCCGGTGGGCAGGTCCTTGGCAATCAGATTGCGAATAGAGCGAATAGACTGTCCGCCCACACCAACATACACCTGGGTGATGCCCGTCTTAAGCTGTTTCTCCAGACGGTTGATGATGTTCGTCAGGCACTGGGCAGTCTTGTCGATGTTGTAAACCACACCTTTGCGGATGCACGACGAGGAATCTTCCTTGACACAGGCCAGCACCTGAATGCTGCCGTCAAGGTTTTTCTTTCCCGCAATACCGGTAATCTTCGATGATCCCAGTTCAATAGCTACGATAAAGTCCTTTGCCATATATTTAACTCTTAACTCTTATTTTCCTAATTCTCACCTTCGACCTTCGACCTTTGACCTTTGACCTCAGACCTTTGACCTTTCATCCCTCACCTCTTCTTGCAGATGATCTGATTGTCAAACTCCAAACTGATGTAGGAATACTTGTTCCAGCCAGCCTTGCTCAGACCATACTTGTAGAACTTCTCCAGACGCTCCAGCTTGCGAGCAATGCCGGTGGGCTGACCTAGGTAGACAACATGGTCGCCAACACGCGGAACCAGCTCCAGCGAGCCGTCGGACAGCACGTTGAGCTGCTCCACCTGCGAACGCCATATCTTATGCTGGATGAGGTAGTTGCCGACAGGGGGCAACACCCGCTTGGCATACTGCTTCGTCACGTGACCCGTCACCACCACCAAGTCGCTGGCGTGCTGGGTGTTGGGCATGATGTTGCCGTGCGTGTCGACATAGTAGTCGTCGCCGTTGTCGGCCTTCACACGAGCCACGGGAAGGCGTTGCGTCAACTTGATGAAGACACGGCCCGACTGCGTCTTGTAGCACTGCGCACTCTCCACGAAGGCATTCTTCACCAGCGCCTCCTCGATGCGCCGCGCCGACACCTGACTCATCGGGTCGCCTAACGGATAGAGGCGCGCATGTTGCAACTGATGCTTGATTTCGTCTGGAGTCAGAAATCCCTTCACCTCACCTTCCGCAATGTCGATTTTCACCTCTTTACACACGTCGGAAAGCTCGTCAGGACGGTTGAAAGCCGTGATGGCAAGAACCAGATAGACCGCCAGCACGGTGTCTATCAGGATGATGAATGATTTCTTCCAATTGACGTT
Source organism: Prevotella sp. (assembly GCA_017447515.1). Classification (GTDB taxonomy): domain Bacteria; phylum Bacteroidota; class Bacteroidia; order Bacteroidales; family Bacteroidaceae; genus Prevotella. Next base: position 28,604 of record JAFSNG010000014.1, read on the forward strand.
CATATCGTTCTCTTAATTCTTACCTCTTACTTCTCACCTCTTACCTCTCACCTCTTATTATTCAGAATCCTGGTGATATCGGGCACCATATTGTCGAGGTCGCCGGCACCCAGCACGATGAGCACGTCGAAGTCGCGCGACTTGACGAACTCCAGCACATCGGCCTTTTGGATGATTTGCTTCTCGATACCGGGACGCAGATTGTCGTAGATGAGCTGTGAGGTAACACCCTCGATGGGCAACTCACGAGCTGGATATATTTCAGTAAGGATGACCTCGTCCAGCAGACTCAGCGCATCGGCAAAATCCTTGTAGAAATCGCGGGTGCGGGTATAGAGGTGAGGCTGGAAGATGGCCGTGATCTTACGGTCCTGATACAGCTCACGGATGCTGCGCACGCTCTGGTAAATCTCCTTGGGATGGTGGGCATAGTCCGAGAGGAAGACGTGGCGGTCGTTCTTGATCTTGAAATCGAAACGACGCTCAACGCCACTGTAGGTCTTCATGCCGATGCGCAACTCCTCGGCCGTACAGCCGGCAAGCTGAGCCATCGCCATGGCGGCAATACCATTCTCGATGTTGATGGGAACCGGCTGGCCTAACTGGATGTTCTTGATGGACTCGACAGGCGACACGAAGTCGAAGGTGATTTCACCATGGGCTATGCGGATGTTCTCGGCATGGAAGTCGCCTTCATTCAGAGCATAGTCATAGCGGTGAACGCCCGAAGGCTGGTTCTCCTTCATCTCCAAATCGCGATGGATAATCAGTGCGCCCTGAGGCTGGATAAGCTCCGTATAATGACGGAAACTCTCCAGGTAGGCCTCCTTGGTGCCATAGATATCCAAATGGTCGGGGTCTGTCGAGGTAATCACCGTCATGTAGGGCGACAACCAGTGGAACGAGCGGTCGAACTCGTCGGCCTCAATCACCACATAGTCCGAGTCGGAAAGGATGTAGTTCGTGCCATAGTTCTTGGAAATGCCACCGAGGAAGGCGTTACAGTCCAGGTGGCTCTGGTGCAGGATATGCGCACACATGGTCGACGTGGTCGTCTTGCCATGAGTGCCTGCCACGCACAGTCCCTTATGCCGACGCGTCAGGGTGCCTAACACCTGCGCACGCTTCTGAATCTCAAAACCATGCTCGCAGAAATACTTCAGTTCCTGATGGCTCTCGGGAATGGCGGGGGTATAGATAATCAGGCTCGACTCCGGTCGGCGACAGGCATGGGGAATGTCGTCCACATTCTCTTCGTAATGAATCAGGGCGCCTTCTTTCTCCAACTGGCGTGTGAGGGTGCTGGGGGTCTTGTCGTAACCGCCAACCACGACGCCGCAATGGATAAAGTAGCGCGCAATGGCACTCATGCCGATGCCACCGACTCCGATGAAATATACTGCTTTGATGTCTTTTAATTCCATATATCGTTTCTCGTTTCTTGAGAGGGTTATCTGTTCTTGCTTGCGAGGGTGACCACCTCCTTGGCAATGATTTCGGCCGAGGCAGGCAGCGCCATCTTCAGAATATGCTCACTGAGACTCCGCAACTTCGCATCGTCCTTGACAGTGTCAATAGCCAGCGGCATCAGTAATGTCGGAGCCTCGACATCCTTCACGTAGAGCGCAGCATCCTTGTTGACCAATGCGAGAGCGTTCTTCGTCTGGTGATCCTCAGCAACATTCGGCGAAGGAACAAGGATGACGGGTTTGCCCAGCAGGCAGAACTCGCTGATAGAACCGGCACCAGCACGGCTGACAACCAAGTCGGCGGCCTTGTAGGCTGCGCCCATGTCGCTGATGAAATCGGTTACCACCATATTTTCTATCTTTGCCTCCTTGGCAAGCTGTTCCTTAATTTGCTCATAATAATACTTACCGGTCTGCCAGATAAACTGTACACCACTCTGGCGGATATCGTCAAGGTGTTTCAGCACACTCTCGTTCACAGTACGTGCGCCAAGGCTGCCGCCGACGATGAGCACCGTCTTCTTCGACGCATCAAGGCCAAACGTGCGAAGAGCCTCTGCCTTCGTCTGCGTATTCTCCAACAACTGCTGGCGCACAGGATTGCCGGTCAGCAGAATCTTATCGGCCGGGAAGAAACGTTCCATGCCTTCGTACGCCACACAAATCTTGGCTGCCTTCTTGGCAAGCAGTTTGTTGGTGACACCGGCATAGGAATTCTGTTCCTGAATCAGGCAAGGAATGCCCATAGCTGCCGCCTTGTTCAGCGTCGGACCACTGGCATAGCCGCCCACGCCGACTGCCACCTGCGGACGGAACTCTTTGATAATCTGCTTGGCCATGCGCTGACTCTTCCAAATCTTGAAGAGCACCTTGACATTCTTCAACAGGTTCTTGCGGTCGAAACCCTGAATGGGCAGACCTTTTATCTCGTAGCCCGCAGCAGGAACACGCTGCATCTCCATACGCCCCAAGGCTCCTACAAACAGTATCTTTGCATCAGGGTGCATTGCCTTGATGGCATTGGCAATGGATACAGCCGGAAAGATGTGTCCGCCCGTGCCGCCACCGCTAATGATTACTCTTAACTCGTCGTTCATATATGTTGTATTTAGAATACGCTTGCAAAAGTACTAATTTTCTATCAAATCAAGCCCTATTTGGCCCATTTTCTTTCACTTTCTTCATTTTTGCTGACCTGCTGACGCTCAAAATGGCTCCAATGTAGGCGCAATTGATGATGGTCGACGTACCACCTTTGGAGATGAGTGGCAACGGCTGTCCCGTAACTGGGGCCAGTCCGACAGCTACCATCATGTTGAAAGTGGCCTGGATGACCAGCAACAGTCCGAGGCCCATCGCCAAGAATGCGGGGAAATTGTTCTCACACCGACTGGCAATACGTGCACAGCGGTAAAGCAGCACAATATAGAGGAACATGACCGCAAAAGCGCCTATGATTCCCAATTCCTCGATGACGATGGCATAGATGAAGTCCGAGAATGCCTGCGACAGGAAGTCACGCTCCGTACTCTTGCCTGGGCCCTTGCCGATGATGCCGCTCGAAACGATGGCGATGTTGGCATGAGCCACCTGTGCATCCTTGTCGAGGTCATACTCTTGGGGCGTCGGCTTGGGCTTGCCGAACTTCATGATACGGCTCTTCCATGTGTCAGCACGGTGGAACATCTTTTCCACGAAGTTCTTTTCCTTCTTGGGCTGATTGGCTTGATCGACCTGCTCAGTCTTGGTCAGCGTCTTTTCTTCATCGCTGATGTCATGACCCACGAGCATAACCATCGAAACGGCCACCACTCCCATAAATACGATAATGCCCACCAGTTTTCCCAACTGCTTCAGCGAAACGAGCCCAATGAACATCATCAGGATGACGACGGCAAAGAGCATCGCCGCCGTAGAGAGGTTCTCAAGACCTATCAGCAAACAAGCAGGAATGGTAATCGACAGAATCCACTTAAAGGCTTTTTTGTCTGCCCCGTTCTCACGCTGCATGGCGGCAAGAATCTGCGCCACAGCCAATACAATCGTTCCCTTGGCAATCTCAGAAGGCTGGAACGTAAAGCCAAACAGGTTAATCCAACGTCCGGCATCACCGACCTTCGTTCCTGCCAGCAGCACCCAAAGCAGGGTAATCACCGAAATCAGTATCAGGAAAGGCGTCATCAACTTGAAATACCTACAAGGAATGTTCAGCGTGAGGATAGCCACGACGACACCTGCCATAATGGTAAAGGCATGATAGGCTATAGGACCCACGTAGTTCTGACTCTTATACGTCAGTCCGCTGGAAGCCGAGAAGACCTCCACGATACTGATCATGCAGAGGAAGAAGAACACCATCCAGATGACCTTGTCGCCCTTGAAGAGATTACTGATTCGATTGTTCATATTCTATCATTATCTAGAGTTTCTAGAATATCTAGATTATCTAGAGATTCCTCGCTAATTCCTTAAACTGCTCACCTCTGTCTTCCATATTTTTAAAGAGGTCGAACGACGCACAACAGGGTGACAGCAACACCGTCATACCCGGCTCGGCCATCTCGTAACAGGCGGCCACGCAATCCTTCATGGAGTGCGTGTCTCGAACAGGAATGCCCAGTGAGTCGAAATTATCGTGCAACTTCTGGTTATCAGCCCCCAGATAAACCAGCCCGGCACACTTCTCCTTCACCAACGGCTTGATTGGCTCGTAGTCATTGCCCTTATCCTTACCACCAATAATGAGGATAGTCTTGGTCTTCATCGACTCCAATGCATACCAGCACGCATCGACATTGGTGGCTTTCGAATCATTGATATACTGTACGCCACGAACGGTGCACACCTTCTCCAAACGGTGCTCAACGCCCGGGAAATCGCTCAACGACTTACGGATGACCTCTTTCTTGATACCTGCAACATCTGACGCGATACCTGCAGCCAGCGAGTTGTAGATATTATGTTTTCCTGTCAGACTCAGCGACTCCTGTTCCATATTAAACGGTTCGGGTTTTTCAATCTTATACTGCCCTTCCTCGATATAACCGATACTGCCCTTTTCTTTCAGTTCAGAGAATGGATACTGTATGGCCTTAATGTCATACTTCTCCAGTTCCCTCTTGATAATCGGGTCATCATTCCAATAAATGAAAGCATCCTTCGGCGTCTGATTTCGAATGATGCGCATCTTGGCATCGACATAGTTCTGCATCTTGAAATCATAGCGGTCCAGATGGTCGGGCGTGATATTGAGCAAAATGGCAACATTGGCCCGGAAATCATACATATTGTCGAGCTGGAAAGAAGACAACTCGATAATGTAATATTCATGCGGATCCTCAGCAACCTGCAGGGCTAACGAGTTTCCAATATTACCTGCCAGACCGGCATCATAGCCTGCCTCCTTGAAGATATGATAGATAAGGCTCGTCGTCGTTGTCTTACCATTTGAACCTGTAATACATATCATCTTCGAGTTGGTATAGCGACCGGCAAACTCAATCTCACTGATGATATGAATGCCTTTCTCCTTGATTTTTACAATCATCGGAGCCGTATCAGGAATACCCGGACTCTTGATGACCTCGTCGGCATCCAGAATTTTCTCTTCCGTATGATGTCCTTCCTCCCAGCTAATCTGGTGGTCGTCCATCAACTTCTTATACTTATCGTTGATTTTCGACATGTCACTGACAAACACGTCGAAACCTTGCTTCTTGGCCAGAACGGCAGCTCCTGCTCCGCTCTCTCCTGCTCCTAATATAACTATCTTACTCATCTTTATCTAATCTTCAAAGTAATAATCGTTAATGCTGCCAATATAATTGTGATAATCCAGAAACGGATGGTAATCTTCGACTCATGGAACGGACGGTGGGGCCAGCCCTTTAGAATGTACGTACTGGTCTGATCCAACTGGGAGTCAAGTTTGCGGAAGGTATCATGGATCGGGGTAGCACGGAAGACTCTCACACGCTTTCCCTTGCGCTTCTGCAGTTTAAACCACTGTGTCTGGATGATGACACTAAGACTTTCAATAAGGAAGATTCCGCACAAGATGGGGAGCATCAGTTCCTTATGGATGATAACGGCACAAACACCGATAATACCACCAATGGTCAACGAACCCGTATCGCCCATAAACACCTGAGCGGGGAAGGCATTGTACCAAAGGAAACCCACCATAGCTCCGATGAAAGCAGAAAGGAACACAACCAGTTCTTGTGAACCGGGGATATACATGATGTCGAAATAGGCGGCATAGATGATGTGGGACGAAATATAGGTAAATATCAACAACGCCGCACCGATAATAGCCGAATTACCCGCACACATGCCGTCCATGCCATCATTCAGATTAGCACCGTTCGACAAGGCCGTCACAACGAGTATCGTCATGATGACAAATAATATCCAACCTGCTGCCACCTTATACTCACCCAAGAACGACATAATACTGGAGTAGTTCAGGTTGTGGTTCTTAATAAAGGGGATGGTAGTCTGCAGCGACTTCACAGCCTCCGTCTTGTGCTTTACCACAATCTCCTGATTCTGCTTAATTTCAGATACGTTCTCGCGGACGACAGCATCAGGACTGAGCCAGAGCGTCAATCCGACAATAAAACCGATTGACACCTGTCCAACGATCTTATAGATACCTTTGAGACCATCCTTGTTCTTGCGGAATATCTTGATATAATCATCCATAAAGCCAAGGAATCCAAGCCATACAGTGGTACCTATCATCAGCAATAGATAGATATTACGCATACGTCCTAACAGCAGTACAGGAATCAAGATACTGACAATGATGATGATGCCACCCATTGTAGGTACTCCTTTTTTCTCTACACCGAACGGGTCGATACTGGGGTCGCGAGCGGTCTCGGCAATATTACGGCGCTTCATCCACTTGATGAAATACTCACCAAACCACGCTGAGATAACAAGCGACAAGATAAGGGCCAGCAACGAACGGAACGAGATATACGACCAGAGATGCGCACCTGGAATATCATATTGCTCTAAGAATCTGAAAATGTAGTATAGCATATCTTTCCTTTATTTCGTTATTACGAGTTGATTCCGAAAATCTCCCTAACGATTTCCCTGTCATCGAAATGGTGCTTCACACCCTTGATTTCCTGATAATCCTCATGACCCTTGCCGGCAATGAGGATAACATCACCCTTCTGAGCCAGCATACTGGCTGTACGGATAGCTTCCTTGCGGTCTACAATACTCACCACCTTCTTCATCTGCTGAGGAGTTAGACCTGCCAACATATCATTGATGATATCCTGAGGCTCCTCAAAACGCGGATTGTCGGAAGTGATAATCACCTTGTCACTCTGCTTGACGGCCTCCTGAGCCATCAGCGGACGCTTGCCTTTATCACGGTTTCCACCGGCTCCACAAACAGTGATGACCTGTCCACCCTTACCATCCAATACTTCATGAATGGCATTCAGCACATTCTCCAAAGCATCGGGCGTATGGGCATAGTCTACAATGGCGGTCACTCCTTCCTGCGAACGGATGGGTTCCAGTCGGCCTACCACACTCTTCAACGTGCTAAGCACCAGGAGTACGTCTTCTGGTTTCTTCCCCAACATAATAGCAGCACCATAGACGGCTAACAGGTTGGAGACATTGAACTTTCCAATGAATTGAACACCGACCTCACGACCGTCAATCTCCAGATACATGCCTTCGAAATGGCACTCGATGATACGGGCACGGAAATCGGCCATCGAACGGGTGCTATAGGTCTTCACCTGAGCTTTTGTATTCTGCACCATCACACGACCGTTCTTATCGTCGGCATTCGTAATAGCAAAGGCATCCTTTGGCAGTCCATCGAAGAAAGCCTTCTTGGCATCACGGTAGTTCTCGAAGGTCTTGTGGTAGTCCAAATGGTCACGAGTAAGGTTGGTAAAGAGACCACCTGCAAATTTCAGCCCGCCAATACGCTTTTGGGCGATGGCGTGACTGGAACACTCCATAAAGGCGTATTCACAACCTGCTTCCACCATCTTGGCCAGCAGTCGATTGAGTTCGATGGGGTCAGGAGTGGTATGGTCGGCAGGAATCACTTCGCCCTCAATATAGTTGCTGACAGTAGAAAGCAGGCCGCACTTATGACCAAACTTACGGAACATATTATATAATAAGGTGGCGATAGTGGTCTTGCCGTTGGTTCCTGTCACACCGACCAGCTTCAGTTTCTGCGAGGGCTCACCATAGAACATGGTAGCAACCTGTCCCACAGCATCTTCCGTTGAAGCCACCTGCACATAGGTCACACCATTGTTCCCCATCGCGTCAGCATCGGGCAAATCCTCACACAACACAGCTTTCGCTCCCAACTCAATGGCCTTGGGAATGAAACGATGACCATCCGTCTGCGTACCCTTGATGGCTACGAAAAGATGACCATTCTCTACCTTACGGGAGTCAATGTTCACCCCCGTGATGTCCACCTCCGCATCACCCACAATGGCCAGAGGAGTTACATGCTTTAATAGTTCTGTCAGCTTCATACACCTTATTATATATATATTAATGCAACGTCAAAACACATTCCCCGCCTTTGACAATTTCCTTGCCGGCAGGATAGCTCTGCGACTTCACCTTACCACGGCCTTGTATCTTCACCTTCAGACCACGGCTCTCCAACAGATAGACAGCATCCTTGGCACCCATGCCTGTCACGTCGGGGGTCACTGTCTCGCCATAGACCTTGGCCGGCTGACTGACACGCTTGTTGACGCCTAACTCACCCAAGATGTAATTGGCCGATGCAGCATCACCATTCTTCACGTCAGGAATGACTACCGAATGCTCGTCATGGGCATCGTCCACACTCATCTTCAGATGACGTGCCATCACTCCCTCTGCGATATGATGGAATACTACACCGCTCATACCACCACCTGAGGCGGGCAGTCCGGACTTCTTGATACAGACAATACAAGAGTAACGAGGATTATCTGCAGGGAAATAGCCTGCAAACGAGAGCCAGTATTGTACTATACCACTCTTATAGCCCGACTTACCCTGTGACACCTGGGCAGTACCGGTCTTACCTGCCACCTTGAATAACGGCGAACCGGCCTTTCTACCCAAACCCTGACTGACCACATGTTCCAAAATGGTCTGAATGGTCTTCAGTGCCGCTGGTCTTGCAATGCGCTCCTTGATGACCTCTGGTTCGAACTCCTTGACGGTCTCACCATTCTTGACAATCTTCTTAACGAAGCGAGGCCTCATCATCTTACCATTATTGGCAATGGCATTATAGAAGGTTACCGTATTGATAGGGGCAATCTGCGTCTCATAGCCTATCGACATCCAAGGCAACGTAGTGGCATACCAGTTATCGTCATAACGCCCGTTCTTTTTGCGCTGTGGCATACGGATAAGGGGAGGACGGTAACCAGGAAGGATATCCTGCAACTTCAGATCCTGGCCGATACCCACTCTGTAAAGACCCTTGACATAACGTTCTGCCTCATTGTGATAGAACTTGTCTATCACATGGCTCACACCGATATTCGAACTGACCTCCAACGTTCTGGCCACATTGATATCACCATAGCCGCCACGACGCCAGTTGTGGTCTTTCATCTCTCGACCGTACATCGGCATGACACCACCGCCTGTATGGATGATGTAACTGGTATCTTGTGGATTCTCACCCAATACGCCATCGTCCAAAGCGACAAGGATAGAGGCAGTCTTAAACACCGAACCAGGCTCACAACGATAACTCATCGCAGAGTTGACGGCTTCGATGTAGTTGCCGTTTTCGTTCCGCATCAGATTGACAATAGCCTTTACGTCACCTGTCTCTACTTCCATCAGGATAGCCACGCCCAGTTCCCCATTGACCTCAGGCCGCTTCAACATATCCAACAATGAACGCTCTGCCAAGTCCTGCATATTGACATCAATGGTCGTCACGATATCATAGCCGTCAACGGGCAGCGTCACGGGGATATTCATATATTTGTTCAGCACCTTACGGCGACCCGTGATACCAGGAACACCTCGGAGGATGGAGTCGTTGGAGAGTTCCAAACCATAATAGGCGGAGTCTTTGGCACCATACAGACCGCCAATGGTGCGCATGGCCAGTGAACCAAACGGACGGCGGCGGGAATTGAAGGGCTCATCATGGAAACCACTCTTGTAACGGGGCATATTAAAGAATGGCAGCTGGCTAACCTCAACAAAGGTGTTATAGTCTATACGACGTTTCCAAATGGGCCAGTGACGGGCTCCAACGGTACCATTTTTGTTGACCTTATGGCGACCCTCCTCCAAATCGTGCTTGAACTCTGCCGCAGATTTCGACGGGAATATCTTGTTCAGGCCATTACAAACAGAATCCAGTTTGTCAAGCCACAACGAATCGTCCTTCTCAAAGGCTGCTGCCTGAAAGTCCATAAAGATCTTATATTCCGGAATAGAAGTAGCCATCAACTGTCCGTCACAGCTGAGGATATTACCTCGGTTGGGCTTTACGCTGACACTGTCGCGCTTCAGGCGATCGGCAACCTCCGTCCAGTACTGCTTTTTGGCAGTCATGATATAGAGGGCCTTGCCAATGACAGCAAGCCCGATGACTGTCAGTAGCACTGCAATCATCATGTATCGGGGCATGACTTTATCGTTATCGAACTTACTCATCTCTTCTTATTCCGGCACTTCTATGATGTAGGGCGGCTGGTCGGCTTGATGCAACAGCGAGTCCTGATTTTGTTTCAATATCTCTAAGACATGACTCTCACGGCATTTCTCCGTTAACGTGCTTGACGAGGAGAGGGCCTTGTATTTGGCGTCTGTCAGTCTCTGCTCAAGTTTATCAATAGCAATCATATCCTGCTGACACTGATAGCGAAAGGCAACATAAACAATAGAGAACGCCACAATCAGAACAAAGAGCCATATCTGCGAACGGACAACCTCGGTCGTCAGCAGGTCGCCACCCAATATGGTGCGCAGGTTCAGCTGACCAGAAGGTTTCGGGTCTTCCTCGCTGGCTGTCTCCTTAATCATCTGGAGCGTCTCCTTCAGTGTCGATTCCTTGGCATCTTCACCAGCTTCGGAAACGTACTCCTCTGCCAGTGGCTGTTCCTCTATCACCAAGGGGACCTCTTCTTGTTTCTTGTCTTCTGCCATTACACTATACTTTTTCTGCTATTCTCAATTTTGCACTTCTGCTGCGAGGATTGCGCTGCTGCTCGTCCTCTGTAGGGGTGATCAACTTCTCAACCAACCGATAGGGCGACGATATACGGCCAAAAAAGTCCTGATCAACCTTACCTTCCGCGTTGCCAGCCTTCATGACATTCTTCACGATGCGGTCTTCCAGCGAATGATAGGTAATAACACTCAGCCTTCCACCCTCACGGAGCAGTTCCGTAGCTCCTTTTAACATATCACACAGGGCATCCATCTCGTGGTTCACCTCAATACGCAGTGCCTGATACAACTTGGCCATATCCTTCTTTTCGCGTTCAGAACGCATCAAAGGCTCAACAGCTTCAGCCAACTGTCCCGTGGTCGTTATCTCCTGCTGCCGGCGATAGTCGCAAATCGCCTTGGCTATCCGACGGGCATTCTTCAACTCTCCGTAGAGATAGAACACATCGGCCAACTGCTCCTCGCTATAGTTGTTCAGTATATCGGCGGCCGTCTGTCCGGCTCGTTTGTTCATCCTCATATCCAACGGAGCATCAAAACGGAAGGAGAAGCCTCGTGTCTCATCATCGAAATGATGACTGGACACACCTAAATCTCCTAACAGACCATCTATCTTCTCTACTTCATAGTAACGCATCCACTGGCTGATATATCTAAAGTTGCTGCGAACGAAGGTAAATCTATCATCATCGACCATATTTTTCTCCGCATCAGCATCCTGGTCGAAGCTATACAAATGACCTTTCTTCCCCAGACGGGACAGAATCTCTTTCGAATGACCGCCGCCACCGAAAGTTACATCCACGTAAATGCCGTCGGGCTGGATATCCAGCCCGTCGACGCTCTCTTTCAAGAGAACAGGAACGTGGTATGTCTCTGCGGTCGTAATCATCGTCTTTTATCTCTTTCTCGGTCATTCTTGTTCAGCCATCATCAGCTGTTCAAGGGCATTGCCAAAGTCCTCTGGTTTCATTTGCTGTTCTTCGGCTTTACGACTACTCCATATCTCTATGGTATCGCCCATACCGACAAACTTAATGTCCTGATCTATCTTAGCCATACGCAGATAACGCTTCGGTATCAGGAAACGTCCATTGCCGTCCAGTGTTACCAACTCCACCTCCGACACAAACTGACGAAACACCTGCTGCTCCTGACGGTTCCATCTGTTCAGGCGGGCCCTCAACAAATCCATCTGCTCATTCCACACGCTTTCAGGATACAGCACCAGACAGGCTTGGAACACATCCTTACGCAACACAAGGCGCTGACTATGGTCAGCGTCACCAGTGTCACCGCCCCCTGCCTGTAAAACCTTGCGGAAGGTGGCGGGAAGGAAAGCGCGTCCCTTCACGTCAATCTTGGCTTCTATGTTGCCTAAAAAACGCATGCGTACCTCTTTTATGTTTAATTTTTTATGAGTTTGGCTGCAAAGGTAATCATTTTCCCCCACATTCCCCCACTTTTCTCCACTTTTTTTTAGTGAATAATTTATAAAAAGTTACTTTATTGCACATTTTTCTTCAAAAGTGCAATCATTATCTAAATAAAATCACTATCTTTGCACATCGTTAAGAAGAATATAGAGAAATGGGACAGATCACAGAAAAAACCATTGACATTGATCAGATACTAAAAAACAAAATGGGAACCAAAGCCAAGTGGGTTCCTGGTTTCTTGGTGTCATGGCTCAAACGCATTGCCCATCAGGACCAGGTGAATGCTTTTCTTTGGGGGGCTCGTGACAAGGTAGGTACCCCTTGGCTCGAAGCCTGCATAGAGTATCTGCAGATAACACTCAAGGTAGAAGGAATAGAAAACCTGCCCGCCAAAGATGACGGACGGCTTTATACCATCGTGTCAAACCATCCTCTGGGTGGTATTGATGGTGTCGCGCTTGGAACGATTATAGGACGGCATTACGACTCCCGATTCCGCTATTTGGTCAACGACCTCTTGATGTACCTCCCTGGACTTGCTCCACTCTGCATCCCTATCAACAAAACTGGACACCAAAGCCGTAACTTCCCTGCTATGGTGAAGGCTGGCTTCGAAAGTGACAACCACATGTTGATGTTCCCTGCCGGCATCTGTTCACGTCGTAAGAACAAGGTCATCAGAGATATTCCTTGGTCGAAGACGTTCATATCAAAGAGCGTAGAATACCAGCGCGACGTCGTACCCGTCCATTTCAGCGGACAGAACTCCAATTTCTTCTACCGCCTGGCCAATTTCTCCGACCGTTTCCTGCCTTTCAACTTGGCCATGCTTTTCCTCGTTGACGAGATGTATAAGAACGTCGGCAAGACTTTCGAGGTTAAAATTGGAAAACCGATTCCCTGGCAGACCTTCGACAAGAGCAAGACTCCATTGGAATGGGCACAATACGTACAAGACCAGGTCTATAATCTCTAGGAAATCTAGATCCTCTAGAACATCTAGTTAACAACTATAATAACTTCAAACAATGGAACAACCTATCATCTCTCCCATCAGCAAGGAAATCCTCAAGAGCGAGTTGACACCCGACAAGCAGTTGCGAATGACCAACAAGAGCAACAACGAAATCTACATCATCACGGCGCATAATGCCCCAAACGTGATGCAGGAGATTGGTCGTTTGCGTGAAATCGTTTTCCGTGAGGCTGGCGGTGGAACGGGCAAGTCTGTGGATATTGATGAGTTTGACGTCTGCGACAACTGCTACAAACAGCTCATCGTATGGAATCCTGAGGAGGAGGAGATTATCGGGGGTTATCGTTACCTGTTAGGTTCCGACTGGGAGTACGACGAGAAAGGCCAGCCCATCCTCGCCACCAGTCATATGTTCCATTTCTCTGAAAAATTCTTGAAGGATTATGCACCCTGGACGGTAGAACTGGGACGCTCTTTTGTCTCACTACCCTACCAGTCGTCCAAAATGGGAGCGAAAAGCATGTTCGCCCTCGACAACCTGTGGGACGGTCTGGGAGCACTCACCGTCGTCCGTCCTTCCGTCAAATACTATTTTGGCAAGATGACCATGTATCCCTCTTACATCCGTAAAGGACGCGACATGATACTCTTCTTCCTCAAAAAGCACTTTGATGACAAAGAACGACTCATCATTCCAATGAAACCGCTGGAAATCGAAACAGATCCCGCTGAATTGGAAGCGCTCTTCTGCGGCACTAACTTCAAAGAGGACTACATGATTCTGAATCGTGAAATCCGCAAGCTGGGCTATAACATCCCGCCATTGGTTAATGCCTATATGGGACTCTCACCGACGATGAAACTCTTTGGCACCGCCATCAACTATGGCTTCGGTGATGTAGAGGAGACTGGTATCCTGATTGCCATCGACGAGATTTTTGAATTCAAACGCAAACGCCATATCGATTCATTCATCCAAGCACACCGCAACGAACTTGAACTGACCTCTGGCGCCAACAAACTGATTTACAAGAACAAAGACTAACACAAAACGAACATGCTAAGACTTCTCCTTTTAGGGGCTCTAATGCCCTTATTGTCTCATGCCCAGCACCTTGACTCCCTCCACATCATGGTGGATGCGACGTCATCAGTTAATACTCCTTATACTTATCGCACCTTTCAAGAAGCCAGCAATCATTTTACTGACGGTATTACTGTCTATATCCGTCCCGGCGTCTATTGGATTGACGACCCTGATGACCAAATGGTGAAAGTGGGAGAAAATGGTCGGGAACCCTTCGGCATGGTTATCCGCTGTCACCGACTCCACCTGATGGGTTTAGGACAACAGCCACATGATGTCGTTCTGGCTTCCCAGCGAGGTCAGACACAGGGGGCTGTCGGCAATTTCACCATGTTCGACTTCTGGTGCGACTCGCTTACTGTCGAGAATCTCACCATGGGCAACTACTGCAATGTCGACTTGATTTACCCGCTCAATCCACAATTAAACCGGCCAAAACGCAGTGATGCCATTACCCAGGCCCATGTGGGCTATGTTCATGGGGAGAGTCTCATCGCCAAACGCGTCCGCTTCATTAGTCGTCTCAACCTCAACCCACTGAACGGTGCACGCCATTCTTATTATGAGGACTGCCATTTTGAATGTACGGATGATGCACTGAACGGCACTGCAACCTATCGCCATTGCGACTTCGACCTCTACGGGCAAAAGCCTTTCTGGAGCACATTTGGTGCTGGAGCATTGTTCGTCGATTGCGATTTTTATGTCAAGGGCAACAGCCGCAACATGTATTTCTGCAAACAGGGAGGCCCTGTCACAGTCATCGATTGCCGCTATCATGCACCATCAGACAACATCTACCTCGGTTGGACCGCTTATCCACAACCCTGGCTTCGCTGCTACCAGAAAAACTTCACACTCAACGGCAAACAATATACGATAGGTGCCAAGCAACCTCAAAACACACTGTCGCCATCGTTCTTAAACGCATCCCTACAGAACCCGCCATTCCTCTCTATCAACAAACACGAAGCGACATTACTGACAGGACAGGATACGCTCCTGCTCTCCGCACCACAGGCCACTTCATGGCATACTGAGAAAGGCTATGAACAGTATGTTTCCCTTACAGCCTCTAAAGACGGCATTCAGGTCGTTCCTTGTAACAACACCGATGAAACTGTCCATTTTTGTATTATCGCATCCACGGAAGACGGATGCGAGGCAGCCTGCAATATCACGGTCAAGCCCTCGATACTGCCTTCGCCTTCGTTGACAAAGGCACCGAAAATCACGAACAAAGGCAACTACCTGTTCCTTGATTACACACTGGATTTACAGAGTCGTCGTGACGAGTCACTCATCACCTGGTATCGCGACGGCATCCCCGTAGCCACGAGTCATGGAACACCTGAGCGCACCTACCCACTCAACGAGTCTGATGCCCAGCATACCTTCAAGGCTACCATTGTCCCCAAACACCAGCGAAGCGACTACGGAACACCCGTCGCTGCCGAATTGAAAGTCAAGAAAGTTCCTGTCAGGAATACACTCGAAACAGACTTCCGTGATTTCTATTGCGACTGGCAACCTGAAATCATGAATGGCGGATGGACTGTAGATGGTTACAAACCTGCCGATACCGCTGAATACCCTTGGGCGTTTAATCCTCAGAAACCGATGTGGGAATACGGCAAAGGCTTCAATGGCGCTGTTGGAATGGGACTTTTACAAGCTCAGCGCGGTGCACGTCTACGATATACCCCAGCAAAAAGGAACTATGGTGATATGTCATTGACGCTCGTCGTAGATCCTACAAAGACCGCTGGACAGGGGTTCGGTTCCGCCACAGGACAATATATGGATGTGTGTCTGAAATTCGATACCGAATCGCTGACGGGGTATGGCCTCCGCATCGTCCGAACTACCAAACATGCCAAAGCCGTCGATTTCTATTTGGTTCGTTATGATCATGGTCAGGTGACACCCTTAACAGAACCTGTTTCATCTACTTGTTACCTGACAAACTGCACCATTTCGCTCGACTTCAGCGGAAAAACTCTGACCGCTCATGTTTCAACGACAACTCTACAGCCCGCCGATTCTCCCTTAGCCAAAGAGGTCAACCTACAGGTAACAATAGAGGAGAATACTTTTGGGGGCATCCATATCCAACATACCGGTTCCTGCGGTGAGAGCACAACGATGCTCCACCATCTAAAAGCAGAATGGAAGGAATAGCTTCCTTCATTTGCTTAGATTATCGGCAACGAAATACCATTGATCTTCTGGTAGACATCCAGGGCATAGACATCCGTCATGCCTGAGATATAGTCGATGATGGCCATCAGCCTCGTCTCCAAATCATCAGCGTTGATGTCGTACTGTGAGGAAACGCGCCCTATAAGCTGCTGGGAGTAATAGCGTTCCGGATTCATCACCGCCTCCGTCATCTTATCCATCAGCGTTGCCATAATCTGGTAACCTGACAACTCCACATCAAGTACCGGACGGCTCTTATAGATTTTTTGGACGGATAGTTTTGCACAGCGTTTGTAGGCCTCACACTGTTGGGGACTGATATGGTCTATCAGGCTGCCTTCAAAAGTACCGTTCAATATCTCCTCCTCATGGGCTACAAAAGTCTTGACACATTCGTTCTCCAATTTACCGATGACACAAGCACGCAAATAAACCACCATCTCGTTCTCATCGGTCAACTGCTCGTCAATGATACGTTGTTTGATGCGCCCTTGCGTTTCTTCATCAAAGAAGTCGAGAAACAGCTTCGAAACCTGGTCATACGACAGAATCTTCACCTTATGGGCATCCTCCAAGTCCATGATTTCATAGCAGATATCATCGGCAGCCTCCACCAGATACACCAATGGATGACGCACATATCGTAGGGGCTCGCCAGGCTTCGACGTGCAGAAAACACCCATTTCATCAGCCACTCGCTGGTAGATTTCCTTCTCGCTGTCAAAAAAGCCAAACTTCCCCTTCTTGCTAGGAGCCATCGACGAATACGGATACTTCACGATACTGGCAATGGTGGAATACGTCATTACAAAACCACCAGAACGCCGACCCTTAAACTGATGCGTCAGCAATCGGAAGGCATTGGCATTACCTTCGAAATGAGTGATGTCTGACCAGAACGCCGGCGAAACCTTCGCCTGTAGCGCCCGTCCTGCTCCTTCCGTAAAAAAAGTCTGGATGGCCTTCTCGCCGGAATGGCCGAAAGGAGGATTACCCAAGTCGTGCGCCAGACAGGCCGTTGCCACAATCTGACCAATCTCCTCAAACAGCGTGCCGCGCAGTTCCGGATGACGGTCTTTTATCAACAACCGCGACACATCATTGCCCAATGACATACCCACGCTGGCTACCTCCAGCGAGTGTGTCAGCCTGTTATGCACAAATACGCTTCCCGGCAATGGGAACACCTGTGTCTTGTTCTGCAGACGTCGGAACGGTGCCGAAAAAATCAGCCTGTCATAGTCACGCTTAAACTCCGTACGGTCATCGTGTCGTTCCACATGGCGGTGCTCCTGCCCCAGCCGCTTATTGGATATCAATTGTTTCCAGTCCATCATATCTTCTCAAACTTCCTTAACTTCTCTAACTTCTTTAACTTCCTAGAATTCCACATACGGTTCCAACCGCCGAATAGCCTCCGGCGGGAAATCCTTCGACAAACGCAAATCGTCCAAACTCGCAATCTTCCCATGCAACCGGCGATAGTCGACAATGATCTTGGCCTGATAATAATTAATGTATGGATGCTTGCGCAGTTGTTGTAGCGTCAGCTTATTGACGTTCAGCTTCTTGGGCGAAGCACCCTGAATCACGAAATACTTCTTCGACTCTTGCGGGAAACCCTCTATTTCGTCCAGCTGGTCAATACTGACATAACCACCCAACCATTGCCCATGACGCACTATTTCCTTAGCATAATAAGTCCCAATACCAGGTACTGTCCGCAACTGCGCCGTATCAGCGGTATTCAGCACAACATGCTCGTTCTCCTTTATCTTAACGGGATAGTGCAGGCTAGAATCCCTAGGCTCTCTAGAGTCTCTAGAAGCTCTAGAATATCTAGACTCTCTATATTCTACTACCGTCGCCGCCGGCAGATAATCGCTTGAAATCTGGATATAAGGTTCCAACTCGCGATACTGCTTGACGGTCAGTCCATAGAGCTGTGCAAAATCCTCTTTCCGCCTATAGACACCCCCCTTCGCCCTGTATTTATAGATGTTCTTCACCTGCCATGGCTGCAGTCCCAACCTCAGCAATTGCGTACTATCAGCTGTATTGGGGTCAAACGGAAACCGCTCTACAGAACGGCTTTCCACCGCATAATAGGAATTACTAGAATCTCTATTCTCTCTAGAACCTCTAGACAATCTAGATTCTCTAGAATATCTCGTTTCCTCATCACCTTCTGTCCGCGTCGGCGGGTTTCCCCCGCCGAGCCATATCCCCACCAGCGCCAACACTCCGACGCACACCGCTGCTATCGCTACCTTTCGGTCATTCCGATTCATACCACACCCAATTGATGCAAAAAAATCAGCATAATACAGATAGGACAGACATACCGCACGGCAAAGAGGAAGATGCTAAAGAACCTACCACTTACCTGCTCATTATTCGTAAACTCACTGCGCACCACCTGTTTCGGAACATACCAACCAACAAACAAGCACGTCAGCATACCACCTAATGGCAACATGACATTGGCCGTCAACTGGTCGCAAAAGCCCATCAGCGGATGTCCCATCAGCTGCAGTTCTTTGTAGGCACCTACCGACAATGCACAGAACACACAGATAACCGATGCCACTACCGTTATGATACAGGCCGCCTTGGGACGGGATATGTTAAACTCCTCTGTGAAGAATGCCGTCCCGATTTCGTGCATCGAGATGGTTGATGTCAATGCAGCAAATACCAATAGCGCATAGAACATCACCCCGATGATATACCCCGAAAAGGGGAAACTGGCGAAAGCCTGCTGAAACACGTTCGGCAACGTGATGAATATCAATGACGGTCCGGAATCGGGACTCACCCCCACCGACGCTGCAGCAGGAAATATCATCAGTCCTGCCAGAATGGCTATTGCCGTGTCTAACACCACAATCTGTCCTGCCGAATTCAGCAGGTTCGTTTCCTTCGTGAAATAGCTGGCATACGTACACAAAACGGCTGTACCTAATGACAGCGAGAAGAATGCCTGTCCCAAAGCCTCAAGCAACATTTTACTGCTCACCTTCGAGAAATCAGGCATCAGCAAAAACCTCACGCCCTCTATCGCTCCTGGCAACATACACGAAGCCAAGACAATGATGAGGAGCAGTATCAAAAGGATGGGCATCAGCAATTTCGAAGCACGTTCTATACCGCTTTTCACCCCACGCACCACTACCAAATCTGTCAGCAGTACGAAGCCCACACCCCATAACACGGGTTTCAACGCATCGCTGGAGAAAGAAACAAAGTAGTTCTTCACATATTCCGCATCACCACTCAGCTGCCCGACCACAGAAGCATACAGGTATTGCAGACACCAGCCCGCCACCACGGCATAAAAACCCAGAATAATCGTCGCCGTCAGTATACCCAGATAGCCCACCAACTTCCAAGGACGACCACCGCTGAGCTTATCGTAGGCTCGGGCAGCATTGGCCTGTGCATGGCGGCCTATGATAAACTCACTCACCATACCAGGCAGTCCCAATATCAAGATACACCCTATATATATAAGTATAAAGGCTGCGCCGCCATTCTCACCAGTCATATAGGGGAACCGCCACACGTTTCCCAGTCCGACGGCCGATCCTGCCGTAGCCAGCACAATGCCAACCTTACTGCCAAAACTCCCTCTCTCCATTTATTCTCCACTTGAAACTAATCATCATTTCTGATTCCTAATCTAATAGCCCCAGTTGATGCAGGAAAATAAACAGTATCGCCATCGGACAAACATACTTCACCAGGAAGATATACAGATGGAAGAATCGTCCGCGCAGCGTTCCCCAGTTGGTAAACTCCTGACGCACTAACTTATGTGGCACAAACCATCCAATAAAGATACATGTCAGGAAGCCCACGATAGGCAGGAAAATCTGTCCCGTCACGAAGTCGAAGATGTCAAACAGCGTCTGTTCCCATACCGTCATGAATTCTACCGCACCCAGCGACAGCGAACAAAGAGCACCGATAATCATCGTCGTGATGGTCACAATGCGTGCCGCCTTCTTGCGGGTTATCACCAATTCCTCATGCAGGAATGCGGTCGACACCTCATGCAGCGATATCAGTGATGTCAATGCTGCCAGTGTCAACAGTGCAAAGAATACCAACGAGATAGCATAACCCAATGCAGGGATACCAGCAAAGGCCTGTTGGAACACGTTCGGCAGGGTGATGAATACCAACGAGGCACCCGAGTCCGGACTCACACCGACGGCAAAAGCTGCAGGGAATATCATCAGTCCTGCCAGAATGGCCACGATACAGTCTATCAGCGCAATCTGCGTGGCTGAACCCATCAGGTTCGTTTCCCTTGAGAAATAGCTGGCATAGGTACACAGACAACCCATGGCAATACTCAGTGAATAGAATGCCTGTCCCAAGGCACTTAGGAATACATCACTGTTGATTTTCGTAAAGTCCGGCTTAAACAGGAAGTCGATACCCTTCTCGGCACCCGGCAACATACACGATGCCACCACGATGACCAATAATAATATAAATAAGGTGGGCATCATCAACTTCGAGGCCCGTTCAATACCGTCACGCACTCCCTTTGCAATAATCAGATACGTCAGTCCCAGCATGACGACCGTCCACAGCACGGGTTTCACAGGGTCGGTACTCAGCGAGGCGAAATACTGCCGGAAATACTCCGGCGAACCTGACATGTGGCCTATCAGCGAAGCCCAGATATACTGTCCGCACCAACCGGCCACCACAGCATAGTAGCCCGTGATGAGGAATCCCGTCAACACACCCATATAGCCGATGATCGACCAAGGACCACCCCCGGCCAGTTTCCTGTAAGCCCTCGCCGTATTGGCTCTTCCGTGACGACCCACGATAAACTCGCTGACCATACAGGGAATACCCAACAGTAGCACACACAATACATAGATGATGATAAACACCGCACCACCATTCTCGCCGGTCATATAGGGGAACCGCCACACGTTTCCCAGTCCGACGGCCGAACCCGCCGTAGCCAGAATCACACCGATGTGGCTTCCGAAGTTAGCCCTCTTTAACATTGCCCTTTCGTTAGTCTTCATTCTCATAATCGTCTGCAAAAGTACAAAAAAGTTTAGAGTTAAGTGTTTAGAGTTA
>JAFSNG010000070.1 GCA_017447515.1 Prevotella sp.
AAACGGTAGCTACTACAGTTCGGTATCAGCAGGCTACTCTACAGGATGGTTTGGTGGTAAGCGTCCTAACGCACTGAGCATCAACGCCTTCTATTCTAAGCAGAGTGATATCTCCAGCACCTATCGTAACTCGGCATGGATGAACAACTACTATAACTACTATGGTGGTTACGGTTCATATAACTCTGGTTACTACGACTACACATCCATGATGGATGAGGACAAGTACATCAAGTTGTTCGGTGTAAGCCTTGGCTGGGGTAAGCGTCTGCGCTGGCCCGACGACTACTTCCAGCTCTCCACAATGCTGTCCTACACGCGATACATGTTGCAGGACTGGAGCTACTTCCTGATTTCCAACGGTAACTGTAACAATATCAACCTCGGCATCACGCTGGCACGTACATCTACCGACAACCAGCTGTTCCCACGTCGCGGTTCAGAGTTCCTGGCTTCCGTCACACTCACACCGCCCTGGTCGCTCTTCGACGGCAAGGACTACGCCAACCTGGCAACGCCTGAGACCTATCAGCTCAACGCCGACCGCTATCAGGCCGAATTGCAGGAGAAGTACCGCTGGATTGAGTACCACAAGTGGAAGTTCAAGTCACGTACCTATACCGCACTCACAGGCGGTCAGAAGTGCTTCGTGCTCATGACACGCGTCGAAATCGGACTCCTCGGAAGTTACAACAAAGACAAGAAGTCGCCCTTCGAAACGTACTACATGGGTGGTGACGGCATGAGCGGCTATTCTACCAGCTATGCCGAAGAAACCATCGGACTGCGCGGTTACGAAAACGGATCGCTGACGCCCTACGGTGCAGCAGGCTATGCCTACGACCGCTTCACCCTCGAACTGCGCTATCCCTTCCTGCTCGGCAATACCACCATCTACGGACTCACCTTCCTCGAAGGCGGTAATGCATGGTCAAAGACGCGCGACTTCAATCCCTTCGACATCAAGCGCTCGGCAGGTGTCGGCGTGCGCATCTTCCTGCCGATGGTCGGTCTGATGGGTATCGACTGGGCTTACGGTTTCGACCGTGCCTACACAGGCTCCGCCAAGGGTGGCAGTCAGTTCCACTTCATCCTCGGACAAGAGTTCTAAGCAGTTTAAACTATCAGAACGTAATAACGTCATAACGATAAACGTAATAACGAAAGAACAATGAAAAAATTATTATTAATAGCCGGTTTGATGTTTGCAGCAACCCTGTCGTTGCAAGCACAGAAGTTCGCCCTCGTCGACATGGACTATATCTTCAAGAACATCCCTGCCTACGAGCGTGCCAACGAACAGCTCAACCAAGTGTCGAAGAAGTGGCAGGCAGAGGTCGAAGCCCTGCAGGTCGAAGCCCAGACACTCTACAAAAACTACCAGAATGAGGTTGTCTTCCTCTCACAGGAGCAGAAGAAAGCCCGTCAGGATGCCATCGTCGCCAAAGAGCAGGAAGCCGCCGAACTGAAGAAGAAATACTTCGGTCCTCAGGGCGAGCTCTTCAAGAAGCGCACGGCACTTATGACGCCCATCCAGGAGGAAATCTACAACACCATCAAGGACATTGCCGACCTCCGCGGCTATCAGCTCATCCTCGACCGTGCCAGCGATGCAGGCATCATCTTCGGTTCCCCCAAGATCGACATCTCCAACGAGGTGCTCTCCAAGCTGGGCTATTCCAACTGATTCGAAATCCCGAAATAACGTAATAACAAAAAATAAAAACAAAAAAACAAGACAACAATGAAAAAGTTTATCATCTGCGCTATTTGCGCAATCTGCGGTCTCACTACCGCCAACGCACAGAAGTTCGGTCACGTCAATAGCCAGGAAGTCATCCAGGCTATGCCCGAGTTCACCAAGGCACGCGCCGACATCGAGGCCCTCACCAAGCAGTACGAGGCCGACCTGAAGTCAATGCAGGACGAGCTGCAGAAGAAGGCTGAGGCTTACGATAAGGAGCAGGCCACTCTGCCCGCCAACATCAAGCAGCGTCGCGAGACCGAGCTGCAGGAGATGTATCAGAAAATCCAGCAGAGCTATCAGGACAACCAGCAGGCACTTGCCAAGGAGCAGAACGAGAAGATGCAAGTCATCCAGGGTAAGGTCCTCGAAGCCATCAAGGCCGTTGGTCAGGCTGGCAACTACGTTTACATCATGGACAACGCCAGCGGCATCCCCTACATCAGCACAACTCTCTCCACCGACGTCACTGCTGAGGTAAAAGCCAAGCTTGGTCTGAAGTAATTGACATTTCTCAATATTATATTTTAAAAGCTCCCACTCACACCGAGTAGGAGCTTTTACTTTTCAAATGTGACCGCGTGGCCGCGTTAACGTGTGGAAAAGCCTGGAATGATGATATGACAGGCCTGGCATAGTTCCCGTCAAGATAAAGATGGATAACGTTCACAGGGATGTCGTCAGGTTGTTTGTCCCGTGTGGACTTCTTCTCCTTGGGCTTCACCTCAACATTGGTTAGTTCAAACCATTCCAGCATGTGTTCAGGCAACAAGCATTTGGCAAGTGTTTCGTATTGTGGATTCAT
>JAFSNG010000015.1 GCA_017447515.1 Prevotella sp.
ATATTTAATACGCTGAGTTCCATTACTTATTGATTAAAACGGTTGAACCATTATATCCAGCCACACTGCCCTTCACGAGAATCAGGTTGTGCTCTGGAATTACCTTTAACACTTTCAGGTTCTGCGTTGTCACGCGGTCGCCACCCATCTGGCCACCCATGCGCATACCCTTGAACACTTTGGCGGGATAAGAACAAGCACCGATAGAACCGGGCTTACGCAGACGGTCGTCCTGACCGTGAGTGCTCTGACCCACACCACCAAAACCGTGGCGCTTAACAACACCCTGGAAACCCTTACCCTTAGAGGTGCCAACAACATCAACAAACTCTGTGTCGTTGAACAGCTCTACGGTGATGACGTCTCCGAGGTTGTGTTCCTCGTCAAACTTGAACTCGGCCAAGTGGGCCTTTGGTGTTGTACCTGCCTTCTTGAAGATACCCATCATTGCTTTGGTGGTGTTCTTCTCCTTCTTGTCGCCGTAAGCGAGCTGAAGAGCAGCATAGCCGTCCTTCTCGACGGTCTTCACCTGAGTAACAACACAAGGACCACATTCGATAACAGTGCACGGTACATTCTTACCGTCGGCACTGAAAACGGAAGTCATTCCGATTTTTCTTCCAATTAATCCTGGCATTTCAGTTTAAAATTTAATAATGTTATAATAATAATGTATATATCTCACTTCGCATCAGTGTCATTTTGCCACCCTATTGACGACACAGCACAGCATAAAAGAAACGAACTACATCTCCCCGAATGAAGAGTAAGTCGCTCTGTTTCAGTGCTTTGATAGCCTTTCGGCCAGCGCAATGGGCACTTTTGCGGCTGCAAAGGTACACATTATTTATAAATTACGCAACACGGAAAACCTGTTTTATAACATCTTTTAAGATTATTTAAACTTTTACGAGGCCCATTTGACGGGCTTTGTCCATGAGGAGGGCCATCAAGGGTTCGCGCTCGTTTTCCACGCGGTTATCAAGGACGGCATCCTTGAGGTATTGCTTAAGGATGCCCACCTCGCGGGAAGGCTGCAGGTGGAACAACTCCATGATTTCGTTGCCGTCGATGACGGGCTGGAGAAGGCGTTTGTAGTCTTTTTCCTTGAGGTCGGCGAGTTTTTCACGCACCATACGGAAATTCTCAAGGAACAAGCGTTTCTTCACCTCGTTCTTCGACGTGATATCAGCCTCGCAGAGTAACATGAGGTCATCGATGTAGTCGCCGGCATCGTTCAACAAACGGCGTACAGCAGAGTCGGTGACCTCGCTGTCGGCAATGACCTGCGGTCGCATGTGGAGGTCGACAAGCAACTGAACATACTTCATCTCAGCACCCATGGGGAGTTTGAGGCGCCGGAATATCTGCGGTACCATCTTGGCTCCGATGATATTGTGGTTATGGAAGGTCCAACCGATGCCCGGTTCCCAGCGTTTGGACTTGGTTTTGCCGATGTCGTGCAGCAAGGCGGCCCAGCGCAACCACAAAGCATTTTCGACCATAGATTCCACGGATTCAACGGATCGTTGCTGTGCGGCAATGTTTTCGAGGACTTCGAGGGTATGATAGAAATTGTTTTTGTGAGCGCGGTTGTCGCGCTTTTCAACAATGTCGAGGGCTGCAAGTTCGGGCAGGATAATCTGGAGGAGACCTGAACGCTGGAGCAGTTCGAAACCGATGCTCGGGTGCGGTGCCATCATGATTTTATTGAGCTCCACCTCGATACGCTCGCCACTGACGATTTTGATGCGGTCCGCCATGCGCTGGAGAGCCTCGAAGGTCTCGTCCTCAATCCGGAAATTCAGCTGTGTAGCGAAACGGATGCAGCGCATCATACGCAAGGGGTCGTCGCTGAACGTCACTTCTGGATCGAGGGGTGTGGCAATGATGCCGTCTTCAAGGTCGGCAATGCCGTTGAAGGGGTCGACGAGCTCGCCGAAACGATTGTGGTTCAGGCAGATAGCCATCGCATTGATGGTGAAGTCACGGCGGTTTTGGTCGTCCTCCAGCGTACCGTCCTCGACAATAGGTTTTCGCGAATCGTGACTGTAGCTTTCGCGCCGGGCCCCGACGAACTCGATTTCGAGGTTCTTGGCTCTTGGCTCTTGGCTATTAGCTGACTGCCAATTGCCAACTGCCACCTTCACCTGCGCCGTACCGAAATTCTTGAATACCGAGAGATGGGCACGGCGACCGAGACGCTGTTTCAAGGCCTCAGCAACACGGATGCCAGAACCCACGACAACGACATCGATATCGTTGGACGGACGTTCGAGGAAGATGTCGCGAACATAGCCGCCTACGACATAGCATTCCACTCCCATCTGGTCGGCCACTTCGCCTACAAGATGGAAGATTTCCTTGTCCAATATCTTTGCCAATGCGGCGTCTGAATAGAGTTTCATCTGCGCAAAATCAATGAATGCGGTTGCAAAAGTACAAAAAAAATAGGGTTTTGAAGGATATTTTAGTTTTTTTTATTATCTTTGCACCGAAAATAAATATAATAAAGTAATAGACTATGAAACTTAGAGCTTTTTTGACCCTGATTGTCTGTGGAGTATGTACGTTGGCTACTGCTGTCAACTACAAGACGAATGAGCCTTTGAAACTTGAAGTGCCTGAAATGAAGGCAGAGTTGGTAAACATTCCCGAGACCGAGGTGTTGACGCTGGACATGAAGATGCCCGAGGCTTCACCGAAGATGGATTTTGACTTCTTCAAATCGAAGACAAACCCTGGTGTGAAACCTTATAAGTTCATGGATGACATGACATTTGTGGGCGTCCCCTTGTTTGTGGCAGGTATGCTCATCAAGGGCGACAAGGCCATGTTCCGCGTAAACAACAAGGACGGCAAGAAGAATACGCAGTTGTTGACGGACTTCAAAACGGGTATTGACGACTATACACAGTATTTCGGTCCGGCATTGACCGTCGGTCTGAAGCTGGGAGGCTACGAAGGACGTAGCGATTGGCCACGACTGCTGGCAAGCGCTGCAATGTCCTACGGATTGATGGCCATCCTCGTCAACACCATCAAATATACTGCCAAGGAGATGCGTCCGGACGGTTCGCAGGCTAATTCATGGCCCTCAGGACATACGGCCACGTCGTTCGTCGGTGCAACTATGCTGCACAAGGAGTACGGTCTGACACGCTCGCCGTGGTTCTCGGTAGCGGGCTACGGTGTGGCTACGGCTACTGGTGTGATGCGTGTGCTGAACAACCGCCACTGGGTCTCTGACGTCATGTCGGGTGCCGGTATCGGTATTCTGTCAACAGAGCTGGGATACGCTTTCAGCGACCTGCTGTTCAAGGGCAAGGGTCTGCTGCGCAACGACCTGGAGATGGACTTCGAGAATCCTTCGTTCTTTAGTATCTCGATGGGTGTGGGCCTTGGCGGTAAGGATATCGGCTTTAGCATTAACGACCTGCAGGACCGCGAGAAATACGGGATTATGGAAATTGCGGATGCTGATGTTTCGGAGGAAGAGCGCATACAGTTCCGTGCTGCTACGGTGGTGGACGCCGAAGGTGCCTATTTCTTTAACAAGTATGTTGGTGTCGGCGGACGTTTACGCGTTCGTGCTATGTCGGCAAAAAGCTTCGGACAGTATAATTATATCTCGACCGACGACCCCACCGAGTATTGGGCCACAGTGGTAGAACCTGTATATGATGCAGCTCAGATGACCTTTCCCACAGAGTCGCTCAGCGAAGGCGGCCTGCCGGTCACCGACCTGACGGGTACGGTAAAGAGTGACCACTTGGCAGAATTCACCGTCAGCGGTGGTCTCTATTTCAACATCCCCTTGAGCAAGCGCTTTGCCATTGGCACCAAGTTGCTCGTCGGACGTTCATTTACACAGGAACTCGACATTGACGGCCATGCAGAGGGTAACGTCAAGGATATTCCGTACGAACTGTGGATTTCTAATGGTAAGATACATGAGGAAGAGGGCATTCGTTGGTTCGTTCTAGATGACCCGAAGTCTACCGGCGAGAAATATAGCGTCGATTGGGACTACTTGACACTGGGTGCGAAGAGTTCCACGTCGTGGGGTACCGGCATCTCGCTGACCTATAAGTACAAGTCGAACTTCTCGTGGCGTGTGTTCTGTGACTACGACTATACGGAGAAGACCTTCACGCTGACCGGCGACACGTTTAATTTCATGAAGGACGCAGTGACACCGTCTACCTACGACCTGCTGAGCACCAGCATCGTATCGCCCTATTACATGTTGCTCGACCCGATTGTCTACAAGAAGAAAAAGAAAATGAACTACTTCACCATCGGACTGTCATTCCTGGTGAATCTTTAAGAGGTAAGAGGTTAGAGGTTAGAGGTAAGAAGTAAGAGGTAAGAAGTAAGAAGTGGAAAATAATAATGAAATAACCAACCGCCAGTTTGAGCAGACCATCGGCGAATGCCGCGCACTGTTCGAGAAGAAGCTCCACGACTACGGAGCCTCATGGCGTATCCTGCGCCCCTCGTCGCTGACCGACCAACTGTTTATCAAGGCCAAGCGTATCCGTTCGCTGGAAATCAAGAAGGAGTCGCTGGTGGGAGAAGGTATCCGACCGGAATTCATCGCACTCATCAACTACGGCATCGTGGGACTCATCCAGATATACAACGGATTCAGCGACACGGTGGACATCACCGTCGAAGAGGCCATGAAGCTGTACGACAAATATGCCAATGAGGCGCTGGAACTGATGAAGCGCAAGAACCACGACTATGACGAGGCGTGGCGCGGCATGAGGGTGAGCAGCTATACCGACTTCATCCTGACGAAGATTGAGCGCATCAAGGAGATTGAGAACCTCGGCGGCGAGACGCTGGTGAGCGAAGGTATTGACGCCAACTACATGGATATCATCAACTACGCCGTGTTTGGCGCGATAAAACTAAAATGAGAAAGACGTTAGTCAACATAGCCCGGTTTGTACTGGCCACCGTACTGATTTTGTCAGGATTCGTCAAGGCCGTTGACCCGCTGGGCACACAATACAAGATAGCCGACTACCTGACGGCGATGGGGCTGGGAAACGCACTGCCCGACTTCGTGACGTTAGGAGCTTCCGTACTGTTGTCGGCCATTGAGTTTGTGTTGGGCATCTGCCTGCTGTTCGCCATCCGCCGCCGACTGGTGTCGCGACTGGTGTTGCTGGTGATGCTCGTGATGACTCCGCTGACGCTGTGGCTGGCAGTGGCCGACCCTGTAAGCGACTGCGGATGTTTCGGCGACGCGTTGGTATTGACCAATTGGCAGACGTTCTGGAAGAATGTCGTGTTGCTGGCATGTGCTATCCTCGTCGCGTGGCGACCATTGGACATGATGCGCTTCGTGTCGAAGAGCAACCAGTGGATTGTCATCAACTATACGGCACTGTTCATACTAGCCGTATCGGGATGGTCACTGTACGACCTGCCCTACTTCGATTTCCGTCCCTACCACGTGGGAACAAACCTGCGGGAGGGTTGGCAACAGATGATGGACGGTCAGGACTCGCCATACGTCGACTTCTTCGTGGAGCGTATTGACGAGGGCGACGACATCACAGAACCGATGCTGCTCTACAAGGGCTACACGTTCCTGATGGTGGCACCGCACTTGGAACAGGCCGACGACAGCCAGCTGGACCGTATCAACCAGTTGTATGAGTATGCCGACGAATACGGCTACCCGTTCTACTGTCTGACGGCCAGCGGAGAAGCGGGCATCGAAACATGGCGCGAGACGACGGGAGCGGAATATCCGTATTGCCAGACCGACGAGACGACGCTGAAGACCATGATCCGCAGCAATCCCGGTGTGCTGCTGCTGAAGGACGGCGTCATTATCCGCAAGTGGAGCCACAACCGACTACCCGACGAACAAGCGCTGAAAGGACGCCTCGAACATACGGAACTGGGACAGAAACCGGCAGACTCGGTGCCGGGCAAGATTCTGGTCATTCTGCTGTGGTACGTGTTGCCGCTCGTGCTGCTGGTCATTGCCGACAGACTGTGGACATGGACACGTTGGATTAAGAAGAAAAAAGTATCAAACAAAGATATCAATCAACAATTTAAAAGTAACACAACAATGAGAAAGAAAATCGTAGCAGGCAACTGGAAAATGAACCTGAACCTGCAGGAGGGCATTGCCCTGGCAAAGGAACTGAACG
>JAFSNG010000071.1 GCA_017447515.1 Prevotella sp.
CTTCGGCATGATATACATGCCGTAGATGCCCATCACAAACAGGATGCCAACGATGAGCAGCGCTATCGGGTAATGCTCCAAAGGCCATTTCAGCCAATTAGTATTCTTCATAACTATGAACTATGAATTATGAACTATAAACTAAAAGATGACTTTCGTTCCTTCACTCAGTTTCTGATAACCCTCTGTGGCAATACGGTCGCCGATGTCCAGGCCCTCGATGACACCGACATAATTGCCCTGTGTCTGACCAATCGTCACGGTAGCACGATGCGCCGTGCTGTCCTTGCCCACCGTCCACACAAACAAACTGCCGTTTGATTTCTTCTGTACGGCCGTCACGGGAATCATCTTGCTGCCAATAGCCTGCGAGCCATCAGAGATAAAACGGACACTGGCCACCATACCTGGCAACAGCTTCCTATCGCCGTTTGCCACATGAATCCTTATATCGTACGTATGCGTCAGCGCGTCGGCCTGCACGCCCTTCTCAATCCGGCCTCCCTGATAACTGCCATTGATGGCCTCTACCGTCATACTCGTTGGCGTATTGGCATTGATACCACCTATCTCTGCTTCAGGCACCGCCACTTTCACCTTGACTGTTGAGATGTCAAGGATGCTCACAACAGCCTGCGACGGTAACGCCGTCTCGCCTGCCCCTATCAGCTTCCTGCCTATGATGCCACTGACGGGAGCCACGAGCCTACAATCGTCCAGGTTCTTCTTCGCCACCTCCAGTTGCGACTTGGCCTGCGCCACCTTGCTCTGTATCTCCACCCACTGCACCTCCGGCAGTGATCCGTTGTCGTGCAGCATCTTAAAGCGCGCCAGGGCATCGTTGGCCTGCGTCATCTGCGCCTCGGCACCACTCAGCAGATTGCGGGCCTGCGTGTCGTCCATCTCAGCGATCAACTGACCCTTGCTGACAGCCTGACCCTCGTTTACCAGCATGCGTTTCACCACGCCCATGCCCGTGAAGCTCACCGCCGTCGCCTCGCGTTCCTCCACAATACCCACATACGTCTGGGCATTATCCACCATACCGGGTGACACCACCTGTGTTTTCACTCTCGTCGGAGCTTTCACGTTCTGCTTCTGTTTTTCTCCGCAGCTGACCAGCAATATGACTGACAGCAGCATCAATAATACCTTTTTCATAACAACATGTTTTATTTTGACTGCAAAATTAATCCAAAATTGACTATTATCTATGTTCGATTTCGCCTCATATCTTGTCAATTCTCCACCAAGATGCCAAAACAATCAAAATTGATGCCAAATAAGACAAGAAAAACGGGAAAATATCATTATCTTTGCAGCATGAAACAGCATGAGGAAGTAACATTTCAGACATTGGCCGACAATGAGGACATCCAGATCGGTTATTCTGACAGCGACATTATGGTGGTGGACAGCATCCAGCAATTCACCGAGGTCAATACCGCCCATGTGTCGATGAATACGATCGTCATATGTACCGACGGCAAAGTGCAGGCCCAGATGAATGGCATACAGATGGAGCTCCGCAAGAATCAGGTGGCCGTCATCCCGCAGAATGTGACGGTGACCGATGTCATGGTCAGTCCTGACTTCAATCTGAAGGCCATGTTCCTCACCAACCGCATCCTGCAGAGCTTCTTGCGTGAAAAGATGAACATCTGGAACGACATGATGTACATCCATCGCCATCATGTGGTGACGATGGACGAAGACGAGATACTCTTCTACGCCCATTTCTATGACATGCTGACACTGGCCATTGCCAAGGGTAAGGACAATCCCCTACATACCGATGTCATCCAGTCGCTGCTGCGCTCAGCCATCCTCGGGCTCTGCGGCCGGATGCAGCAGATGTTGTCATCAGAAACCGGTCTGGCTGGCTCTGCTGCCTTCCATGGCAATGAGAAACTGACATCCAAAGTCCACTTCCAGCACTTCCTCGACCTGTTGCACTCCAACGATGTGAAACGCCACACCGTGGAAGCCTATGCCAGAGAACTCTGTATCTCATCCAAATACCTCACGGCCGTCTGCAAGAAGAACTCCGGCAAGACTGCCAACGAGTGGATCACCGAACAAGTGCTCGAAGACATCCGCTACTGTCTGCAGCAGACCGACCTGAGCATCAAGCAAATCTGCGACCGCCTCGGATTCCCCAACCCCTCCTTCTTCGGCAAATACGTCAAGGACCACTTCGGCATAACACCGATACAACTAAGAGAAAAGACATGAATATCAAGACCATTATCACCTCCTTACTGGCGCTGCTCGCAACGATGGCATGCGCCCAGGGATTCAAGAATCCCGTATTGCCGGGATTCCATGCCGACCCGAGCGTATGCCGGGCAGGCGACGACTTCTATCTCGTCAACAGCACGTTCCAGTATTTCCCGGGCGTGCCGGTGTTCCATTCCAAAGACCTCATCCACTGGGAACAGGTGGGCAACTGCCTGACGCGGCCCTCGCAGGTGGACCTGACGGGCACCGACGGCAACAGCGGCATCTATGCACCGACCATCCGCTACCACGAAGGGCGGTTCTACATGGTGACCACGGTGTTCCCCTCGCGCCGCCACTTCTATGTGTGGACGGACAATCCCGCCGGAGAATGGTCGGAGCCCATCGTCATCGACTTCGCCATCGGCAGCTGCGACCCTACGCTGTTCTTCGACGACGGCAAGTGCTACTTCCTGTGGAAGGAGGGCGACATCAAAATCTGCGAGATCGACGTGACGACGGGTAAGCAGTTGGGCGAGATCCACCATCTGGGCACGGGCCTCGGCGGTCGCTATCCCGAGGGGCCGCATATCTACCGCAAGGACGGCTGGTACTATCTGCTGCTGGCCGAGGGCGGCACGGAGCACGGCCACCATGTGAACATCCTGCGCAGCCGCAGTCTCTTCGGTCCCTACGAGCCGAACCCCGCCAATCCCATCCTTTCCCACTTCAATATGAAGATGCAGAACAGTCTTATTCAGGGCCTCGGACACGCCGATCTGGTGCAGGCTCCCGACGACTCTTGGTGGATGATCTGCCTGGGCTACCGTACCAGCGGCTACCTGCAGCATGTGATGGGGCGTGAGACGATGCTGGCTCCTGTGCAGTGGGCTGCGGGCGGCTGGCCGGTGGTCAACGGCGATGGCACTTTGCAGACAGACATGCAGTGCCCGACGCTGCCCCTCGTCCCCATGCCTGCAGACCCAGAACGCGAGGAATTTGAATACATCACGCGCAAGGCCCCTGCCGACAGCTATCACTCAATTGGCCTGCCCATGGGTTGGATGAGCCTTTGCAACCCTGACTATCGCAACTATTCGCTGACTGCTCGCACGGGCTTCCTGCGTCTCCGACCCAGCACGATTGACCTCAGTGAGACCGCCAATCCAACCTTCGTGGCCCGCCGACAGACGGAACTTCAATTCACCGCCACGGC
>JAFSNG010000072.1 GCA_017447515.1 Prevotella sp.
ATCCGCGCCGAGCTCGACTGGACGCAGAAGAACTACCGCCACACGCGCAAGTTGCAGAAGTCGATGTGCTACGACTACACCAACAACTACCTGCAGTTGCCCGTGATGACGACGTTCAGCTTCGGCGGCAATAAGCTTCGCGGATTCTGCAACACCGGTATTTACTTCGGCCATTGGCTGAACAGCGGCCGCGAGGGTTTCGACACCAACAGCTTCGGCTCTCGACAGTACAACTTCAGCGAGGACATCGAGTTCAACAGCCAGCGAGACCAGCGCTTCG
Organism: Prevotella sp.; assembly: GCA_017447515.1. Classification (GTDB taxonomy): domain Bacteria; phylum Bacteroidota; class Bacteroidia; order Bacteroidales; family Bacteroidaceae; genus Prevotella. The sequence continues at coordinate 281 of JAFSNG010000072.1, forward strand.
ACTTCGGTCTGCTGGCCGGCATGGGTCTGGAGTACCGGTTCCACCGCCATTGGGCTGCACAGGTGGAATTGCGCTACTACTACAGCTGCGTGAGCACTCAGAAGGACTATCAGCACGTCAGCGACCCGCGCTACAATTCGACCCTGGCTGTGCAGGCCGGCGTGTGGTACTGCTTCTAAAAGGGAATAGTGAACAGTTAACAGTGAAAAATATGCTTCCGACGGAAGACACCTATTTTATATATATAACAATGAAGAATAACATCAAGATAATAGGAGCGTTGCTCCTGACACTGGCCGTCAGCGCGTGCCACAAGGATGCTGACACGCTGGTGAACTATGCCTACGCCGACAATCTGTCGTTCAGTGAGGCCCAGCAAAGCTATGCCGGCAAGTTCCGTGTATTCTGGAACGCCATGAACCAAAACTACACCCTCTGGGACTATGAGGAAGAGAACGGGCTGGACTGGGATGCCGTCTACGACGAGTACCTGCCGAAGTTCGAGGCCCTCGACAAGCCCGACACCAAGGTGACCGACGCGGCGCTCAAGGCCCTGATGACCGAGATGGTCGCCCCGCTGCACGACGGTCACATGTATGTAGAGTTTGTGAACCATCAGACCAATAATTCTATCATCGTGTCGCCGAGTGAAGGTCGTAACGACAAACGCGCCGATGCCGAGGAACTCAAAGGATTCAAGCCCTCTATATATACATATTACCTGAACAGCCAGCTGAAGCGATACATGAGCTACGACGCCACCGTGGCTGGTCAGCTGCGCAACATGTTGGCGAAGCCCGGCATCGGTTTCCAATGGGTGCGCACCTGCATGGCGGAGCTTGAGGCCAAGAGCAGTCTCACCGAGAGCGAGGTCATCCAGTATGAGGGCCTCAGCAAACTCAGCAAAGCGATGGAAAAACTCGTCAGCCAGCCGATTGACGAGGGGTGGCTGGGCAACTTCAACTCGCTCGTACAGCAGTACAGCTACCTGAACGTGCCCTTCCTGGAGCAGATTGACCCCCGCTTTGCAGACAACGGCATCAAACTCGAGTTTGCACAGACCAACGACGACATTGTCTATCTGCAAATCAGCGAGTTCGCACTCTCCGTCTACCTCGAAGACGATATGTTCAACGAAGAGCTGGGCGGCAACGACCGTAACAGTGAAATCCGGCAGCATGTCGTAAGGGTATGGCAGGCATGGTTCGACACCATCCAGGACCTCCACAAGAGCGGACGCCTCAAAGGTGTCGTCATCGACGTGCGCAGCAATCCCGGCGGATACATGAACGATGCCAACTATGTGCTCGGTGCACTGATTCCGTCGGGCGGACTGCAATACGGCTGGTCACGCTACAAGCGCGGTGTGGGCCGCTACGACTACTCGCCGTTAACGCCCAAGTATATGTACACGATGGATGCGCCGCACGAAATCATCGACGACTGCCCCATCGTCGTGCTGGCCAATGCCGCGTCTGTCAGCATGGCGGAAATGACATCGCTCAGCGCGCAACAACTTAAGAACGGTACCGTCATCGGCCGGAAGACCTTCGGCGGACTGTGCGGACTGACCGGCAACAGCAGCAACTCAGACAACTACTCAGGCCACATCGGCGTGAAAGGCACTACCCCCGTCTATGTCTACATGCCTACGGAGTGTATCCTCAACATGGACAAGAAGCCCCTCGAAGGCATCGGCGTGACACCCAACATCGAGGTGGCCTTCGACCCCGATGAGTATGAAACCAACGGCAACGACACGCAGATAGACCGTGCCCTGCAGTTCATCCGGACGGGAAATTAACAGTAAACAGTAACAAACAGCAATTTATACATGACATACAGTATGAAAACAATAAACATACACAGCCTCATGGGAGTCTTGCTCCTGGCTGGCATCATGCTCACAGGCTGCACCAAAGACAACACCATGGACGAAATCGTCAAGCCTGCCGAGCAGGAGAAGACCACTGATGACTTCATCAAGGCCCTGAAAGCCATCGACGGAGTGCGCGACGTAGAGGCGAAGACCACCGCGTCGGGCGAGGAAACCGTCTACTATTTCTACTTCCGCCAGCCCATCAACCACGCGAACCCCGATGCCGGCACCTTCGACCAGCAAGTTGCCATCAGCTTCAAGGGCTACGACAAGGACGTGGTGCTCCACACCCACGGCTACACCATTTACGACATCAGCAATTTCTATCGCGACGATCTCTCCAAACACCTGGGAGCCAACCAGGTGAACGTGGAGCACCGCTACTTCGGCAACTCGCTGCCCGAGCCGGCCGACAGCCCAAGCTACACCTACTTCAACGCCGAGCAGGAGGCCTACGACCTGCACGCCATCGTGCAGATGCTGAAGAAAAACCTCTTCAAAACCGGCAAGTGGGCCAGCACCGGCACCAGCAAAGACGGCATCACCTCTGCCCTCTATGCCTACTACAGCGACCAGAACGGATGGAACGACATCGACCTCTTCGTGCCCTTCTGTGCGCCCTTCCTGCCTGGCAGCACCGCTGCCGACGGCAACTTCACGTGTATGGACACCCGCATTGGCAACTATCAGGACCAAGTGTGCGGCACGGGCTATGCCGCCGGATCCCTCGAGGCTATTGCCTGCCAGCGGCTGCACGACATCCCCTATTATATCTGCACCAACAAGACATTGCGCGATGCCTGCAACAAATACATCCTCGCATCAGACGCCACCAGCTATCGCAAGATATTGGACCAGTACAACCAGCATAGCCCCATGAGCACGGGCGACCTGGAGAAAGACATCACAGCCCTGACTATTTCCACATACGTCGGCAATCTGTTCTCCAAGTTCTCCTACGTACAGTTCCCCCTGTGGGTTAAACTGGTGCCCGACCCTGCCAAGGCCATCACCGACGAGAAAGAGCTGGGTAAACTGCTCACCTTCATCACCATGGACCACGAAATCCTGGTTGACTCGCTGAAAGTCCTGAATGGTGCTAATGTTGATGATACTGAGGAAACAGAGACCAGAAGCGCGCTGGACGTGCTGAGCGTGCTGAACGACAGGTACACACGATTCTGGAAATACATCAACGACTTGCGTGATGATAATAGCTATCCCTACGCTATCCAGGCATTCAAAGAGCTGGGAGCTGCCGAGAATGCTTTCCTGCACGTCGACGGCACATTCCTGACCCCGACTCAGGTGCGCGATGTCAACGAAATCTTCTCCGTGCAGCATCAGTTTAGCGGCATCTTCCGCCAGGACGAAGGCGCCCTCATGCGCAATTTCCGCCAGTGGGTAGCCACAGAGTCGACA
>JAFSNG010000073.1 GCA_017447515.1 Prevotella sp.
CCCTGCATATTGATGCATCTCTGTGATTGCCAGATGACGATATTGAACAGGGTTGTCGGCTCGAAAGAGCTGATAGCGTCGGGCTATGCGGAGAAAATCGCTGAGCAGCCCGTCACGAACTTGCTGGATGTCGTACTCGAAGATGGAAATCTGCATACTGTAAACATATATAATAAGGTGTGGAACTGTGTTCCATCTCTGGTCGGGTCTGCAATACCTCAGAAACGATGGAAACAGTCCACACCTATTAAGGGGTGCTACTGAATCTCGTTTCTTTTGCCAGAGTTGCAGTTTGACCAGAAAGAATCCAATAACTCCAAAGAGTATCCCACAATGTTGCCTGCAAAGTTACGAAAAGTCGAGCACAAAACAAAGAAATTCATTTCTTTTTTTGTCGAGACGAAGGATTTATTTTATTTTCATTTGTCCTGATGTGTGCCGAAGAACTGCCAGAAAACTGCCTCGGATTCGAAGAATGCCTGCATGACTTCGAATCCGTGAAAGCGCTTTCGCAGGAGGGATACAGGTTGTTGGAACAGAGAATCAGTCATATAGAAAGCATCCTGCGGAAGTATGGCTTTATGGAGGATGATGCGGGCAATGGGGAAAGGCAGGGAATGAAGGATGAGCACGAACTGATGAAGTACGTCTACGAGGGTAAGCAGGAGAAACTGGCAAAACTGCTAAGACTGTTGGACCAGCGCTGTATCAAAGGTGTAGCGGGGAAACGCTATACGTTCGACCTGGAGCATTACACCAAGGTGAGTATCTATGCCATCTGGAAGGAGATTGGCAACTGTCTGGACATGAAGCAAAAAGTGCTGGCGGAATACATCATCAACGAAACGAACCTGGGTAACAACAGGAACACGGTGAGGAAATACCTGTGAAAAGTCGTCTTTTCTTTGTCCGTTATTGTACCGACTTGTTGATTTGGTCGATGTAGTCGAGGAGGGCGTCGCGGCCCTCCTTTTTTTCGGCGGAGGTGACAAACATGGGGGGCAGTTCCTCCCAGGTCTGGGCGAGGGTCTTGCTGTAGGCTTCTACGGCCTGGCGGGCTTTGTTGGGTGTGAGCTTGTCGGCCTTGGTGAAGACGATGGAGAATGGTACCGACGAGAGTCCGAGCCACTCGATGAAGTCGAGGTCAATCTTCTGGGGTTCCAGGCGGATGTCGACGAGTACGAAGACGTTGACCAACTGTTCGCGCTGGAGGATATAGCCGCGAATCATCTGGTCGAGGCGGTCGACCTCCTTCTTCGAGCGCTTGGCATAGCCGTAGCCTGGCAGGTCGACGAGGTACCACTCCTTATTAATAATAAAGTGGTTGATGAGCAGCGTCTTGCCTGGCGTCGACGAGGTCTTGGCCAGCTTGCGGTTGTTGGTGAGCATATTGATGAGGCTCGACTTGCCGACGTTTGAGCGTCCGATGAAGGCGTATTCGGGCTTGGTATCCTTGGGGCACATCGACACGACGGGTGCCGAGAGCGAGAATTCTGCTTGTTTGATTTCCATATATTTTCCGTTTTGGTTGCAAAGTTACTAAAAAAACGGCTAACCGCCAAGGGTCAGCCGTTCTTTTTACTTCAGCCTGCGTTTGATTTTATCGATTCCCTTCATCAGGTCCTCGGTGGGCTCGATGATATTCTCGGACCCCCAGAAGTCGGGGTCTTCGAAGTAGATGACCTTGTCGTAGAAGTTGTCGTGACGGAAGAACGAGTCGCGCACCTTGATGGGGCGGATGTCGGGGCCCTCCTGCCGGTCGGTGACCACCATTTCGGACACGATGTTGAAGTTCGACTTGAACAGCTTGCGCTTCCAGTCACAGCGGAAGCGGATGACGTTGCGGATGTAGTTCAGTCGCGTCACTCCGTCCTCGGTCACGTAGTCGGCAGTGACGCTCAACTCGTGGGGCGTGAAGCGGAGCGAGAAGGGTTTCTTGCGCAGAATCATCTCCGTCACCTTGTCCCTGTTGCTCATGTCCAGCGACAGGTCAATCTTGGTGAATGCCAGTGTCTCGCGGTCGATGTAGAGCAGTCCCGTCCACAGGGCGTAGAACTCGGTCACACGGGGCTTCAGCTCCACCACATACTGCATCCGTCCGTCGGTCATCTCGGGCGTGCGGAAACGCAGGGAGTATTTGTTCAGTTCTTCTTCGTTCAAAAGTATCTCACGGTCCTTCACCAAGTCGAGGATGATGGGCAGCACGGGACCGCCCTGCAACTTCACCGCCAGGGTGTCGCTGGCCCGCTGGCTGAGCAGCCGGCGACCCTTCAGAATCTTCACGCCGTCGCGGTAGTCGTTCTTCTGGTAGCCCGTCTTATAGACGTCGATGACACCCTCGGCTATGCTGACGAATCGCGACCGCTTTTGCACCGTCTCGCGATAGAATCCGCGCATCAGGTTCGGTTCCTTGGGGTAGTTCTGGGTAATCTTGTCAACGGCCCTGAGCACCACGTCGCGCGCCTCGTGACCCTCCACGACGACCTCGTCGAGCACCACGCTGCTAGCCTGCAACCGCACGGGTTTGCCCTGTTGCTCGAGCGACTTGCACTCGGCAGCCGTCAGTCGGCGCGACTGGTAGCCCAAGCAGGAGAATACCACCTCGCGGGGCTCGGCAGACAGTTTCAGCACGAATTCTCCGTCAGCATTGGTCACCGTTCCCACGCGGTTGCTCATGATGCTGGCCGAGGCGATGGCCTTATGCGTCTTGGCATCCTCCACGCGTCCGCTCACCGTCCACAGCGAATCGGCCTGCGCCCACAAGCACAGACTGCATGCCAAAAAGGTCATTGTCAACAGCCAATGTTTTCCTGTCTCTTTCATCCAATCAAGTTCTTATGTCATTAATTCTGACGAAACCAAAAGAGGAAAGTATAACCATGAAGGGCAGTTTTTATATTTCATTAACAATGCGCACAAAAGAAAAAGACAATTTTCTTTGGATTTTTGATTGCTTTTTCGTAATTTTGCCGCAAGAAAACAGATCAAATGCTTGAATGGCCTAAAATAATCAACAAGACCTTATCAGTCAAGCTAAGTCTGATGGTTGTCTTCGAGTTAACGCTGCTATTGTTCGTAGCGTTAGGCGTGATGTTCTTTTTTGCCCGCAAGATGTTGAAGAACGAGGCCATGCGCAACGCAGAGCAGACGCTGGAGGCCACGGTGCAGCACATTGACAACATCCTGCTGAGCATAGAGCAGTCGACGGGCAATGTCTACTGGGACATCCTGGGAAAGCTGAAAGACCAGGAACGGATGTACGACTATTGCGAGACCATCGTGGAGAGCAATCCCTACATCGTCGGTTGCGCCATCGCACTAGAACCCAGTTTCAACGATGACCACCAGCCCTTTATGGCCTACGTCCACCGCGAAGGATATCGTGATGACAACGACATGATGGTGAAGGCGGAGGCGTTCGGTTCACAACTCTATACCGAGCAGGAATGGTACCAAGAGCCGCTCAGGGAGGGACACGCCTGCTGGGCAGACCCCCTGAAAGAAGTCCCTAACGCCGAGGCGGTAACGTGCTTCTCGCTACCCCTCTTCGACCAAACTTGGAAACCTGTCGGCGTGCTGTCCGTAGACCTGTCCATCGCCCTGCTGTCGAGTATCGTGCTCGATGCCAAGCCCTCCGAGAACGGTTATTGTACGCTGCTGGGCGAGAAGGGTTCGTTCATCGTGCACCCCGACCCCGTGAAGCTGGCACAAGAAACCGTGTTCACTCAATGTGAAAACGGCGCCGCCCCGTCGGTTCGCGAGGCTGCCGAAGCAATGGTGAACGGCGAGCGCGGCTACAAGCCCTTTGTGATGGACGGCCGCGACTGGTATGTGTTCTACCGTCCCTTCAAGCGTTCCGCAGTACCCGGCCGCGCCATGGAGGAACTGAAATGGAGCGTCGGTGTGGTCTATCCAGAGGATGACATCTTCGGCGGTTACAACCTACTGCTAACCATCGTGCTGGGCATCGCCATCTTCGGCATGTTGCTGGCCCTCGTGCTCTGTACTTACATCACCCATCGCCAACTGGAGCCCCTGCACCTGCTGACGGAATCGGCCAAACGCATAACCAACGGAAATTACGACGAGGATATTCCTGACTCGCGGCGCAAAGACGAAATAGGACAGCTGCAATTCCACGTCAAGGAGATGCAGAAAGCGCTGGCAGCACGCATGAGCGACCTGCAGAAGTCGACCGACGCCCTGCAAGAGCGCAACGAAGTGCTCAAACAAGCTTACATCCAGACACAGGAAGCTGACCGCGTAAAGACTGCCTTCCTGCATCACATGACCAATCAGATGACCAGTCCTGCCGACACCATTGTGAAGAGCGTCACTGAGTTGTGTAACCATTACCACGACTACACTTCGCAGGAGGCTACCGATGAGGTGGACATCATACAATCGGAGAGTCAGGTCATCACCCAGCTGCTGGACAACCTGATAGAAGCCGCCGAGGGCAGCACAAGAAAGGAGGACGGCGTATGAAGCAATTGATACGAAACAGCCTGTCAACGAAGCTTACCATCGGCATGATGCTGATAGCCGCACCCGTGTTCATACTGGCCTTGGGCGCCATGTTCCTCCAGTCGCAATACTTCATCCGACAGGAGGCAAAGAAGAGCGTCAGCAACATGCTGAACTCGACGGTACAGCATGTCAGGAGTGTCATGAGCACTATCGAGACGGCCACCAATGCCAATACGTGGATTGCCGAAGAGCAGTTCCAGCCCGACTCGTTGTTGAGCATCTCGCGACGGGTAGTCATGCTCAACAGCCACGTCAACGGATGCTGTATTGCTGCCGAGCCGAACATGTTCCCACAATACGGACGCCACTTCGACGCCTACTCGCTGAGGGAGGGTGACACCATCATTACCGTTCGCGACGCACCCTATGAATATTTCGAAAAACCCTGGTATAGCGAAGCTCGCAAACAGGGTCACGCCTGCTGGGTGGAACCCTATGCCGACGACGCTGAGGGATCGGTAGTGGCCGCCGACCAAATTACGTCGTACAGCCGTCCCATCTATCTTGAAAGCGGGCAGCTGGCAGGCATCATCACCTGCGACCTGTCCATGCGCCGCATTACGGCAACCGTCGACACTGCCACCATCCCCTACCCGCACGCTTATTATATGATGATAGGCAATGACGGACACTACTATTTACACCCCGACAGTACACGACTCTACAAACAGTCTATCTTTACCGACACCGACCCCAACAAACATACCGACCTGATAGCCTTAGGACACGAGATGACTGCCGGCAAGACAGGAGTGATGAAGGCTACGTTGGACGGCGAAGAATGTTTCGTTTGTTACCAACCAGTACCGAGTACCGACTGGAGTCTCGCACTGGTATGTCCCAAAAGCGACATCCTATGGAGTTACCACAAGCTGGTATACATCATCGCCGCACTCATCGGCGTAGGATTGATTGTCATCCTGCTCTTGTGCCAACGCGTCGTGGGACGTGAAATCAATCCACTCCATAAATTGCTGCGACTGACGGAGAAAGTGGCTAAAGACCACGACGACGAGCTATTCCTGGCCACCAAACGTACCGACGCCATCGGACAATTGCAGAACAGTTTCGCCACCATGCAGCAGTCGCTGAACTTCCACATGGGTGCACTGCGCCATACCGCCGAGATGAGCAGAACGCGCAACGAAGAACTCATCAAGACTACAGAGAAAGCTGAAGAGGCCGTGAGACAGAAGACGCGTTTCATCCAGAATATGTCACACCAGATACGCACACCGCTGAACATCATCATGGGCTTCGCACAGGTGTTGCGCGACAGCATGACGTCGCATCAGGACGACACGAAGAACGACTATGGCCTGCCGGAAGAAGAGCTGGCAAGCATCACAAACACCATGCTGCATAACGCACACCATCTGAATCGTATGGTGATGATGCTGTTCGACAGTTCCGACTCAGGCGTCTCGCAGGAACTGCAGGCTCATAGGAATGAGGTCGTATTGTGTAACGAACTGGCCCGCGAATGCGTTAACAGTTTGAATGAAAACTTCCCCGAAATAAACATCCAGTTGGAAACCGAACTGCCCGACGACTGTTGTATCCACACCAGCCGCCTCTACCTGATGAGAAGTATTCGCGAGCTGCTGTACAATTCCGCCAAATACTCGGACGGCAAGCATGTGGTGATGCGTGTCACACAAACGGAGAACACTATATGTTTCATTGTCGAAGACATCGGCAGTGGACTGTCGGAAGAGCAGCTGGAGATGATTTTCATGCCGTTCGGAAAGCTTAACGACCTGTCGGAAGGCCTGGGGCTCGGTCTGCCGCTGGCTAAGCGCCACGCCCAGGGATTAGGCGGCGACCTGACACTGGACACCACGTATCAGGAGGGTTGCCGGTTCATCTTAGAACTGCCGAAGCTATAAAGGAGCTAAGAATTTAGGAAGTTATACGTTAATTTACAGCCATCCGTCATAAACACATCTCCCCGAGCGAAATGCCCGGGGAGATGATGTTTTACTTGTAAGATGAGAAGCCGATTACTCAGCGGCGGGAGCCTCAGCAGCAGGTGCTTCAGCGGCAGGAGCCTCCTCAGCGGGAGCCTCGGCAGCAGCGGCCTCAGCAGCCTTTGCAGCCTCTTCCTCAGCTTTGGCAGCAGCCTCGGCGGCCTTCTTCTCAGCTACCTTCTTGGCCTGCTCCTCGTTCTGAGCCTTCTCAGCCTTGAGCTGTGCAGCAGCAGCGTCCTTCTTTGCCTTGGCCTCGGCCTCGGCAATCTTGTTCAGACCATTCTGCTTGTCAGCCTTCCAAGCCTCGAACTTCTTCTGTGCAGTAGCCTCGTCAAATGCGCCCTTCTTGACGCCACCCCTCAGGTGCTTCATCATGTAGACGCCCTCGCGGCTAAGGATGTTACGAACAGTGTCGGTAGGCTGTGCACCAGTCTCGACCCAATACAGTGCACGCTCGAAATTAAGTTCTACTGTGGCAGGATTGGTGTTTGGGTTGTAAGTACCAATCTTCTCAGTGAAACGACCATCACGTGGTGCACGAGCGTCAGCGATAACGATGCGGTAGAAAGCATA
>JAFSNG010000074.1 GCA_017447515.1 Prevotella sp.
CCGCACCGACTCCTTTGCCAGCAGACGGCTGATGTCACCTTTGCCGTATCGGGGTACCGTGCGGCCCATCGTCACCATGTCCATCACCGTCACATTCTCGTCGTAGACCGTCCACAGCCGGTGGTGACGGTCTTCGGCAAAGCCCTTGCACGAATTGCTGATGCTGCCCCTACGAGTCTTCAGGTTCGGCCGCATATAAGTATAGCCGTCGTAACGTACCGCCCCGCCGCCGTAGCTCGAAATCCACACAAAGCCGCGGCTGTCCGCGAAGATGCCGTTCACGTGGTTATGTGGTAGTCCTGCACGCACGTCCAGATTGGTCACGTTGTAGCGCTCCAGCAGTCCCTGTGCCAGAGCCCCTTCCGCCGCAGTCAATAGGACGAACATTGAGATAATGAGCTTTTTCATCGTCATTGCCCTGCAAAGGTAGTGCAAACCGAGCAAAATACAAAGAAAAAAGTCATTTTTCTTTTATTTTCGAGGTGAAGCCTACCTTCTCCAAGGGAGAAAGTTACGAATAAGTGAGCAAAATGCAAAAGGAAAACTCGTTTTTCTTTTTATTTCCGAGCGAAAGTAAGTCTACTTCACCTTTACGTACTCGATGTCTTGATAGAGTTCGGGCTTGCCCTTGTAACTCTCTGGCAGGAAGTGGAGACGGACGCCGCGGATGTGCTTGCGGATAACCGCTACGGTTGATGTTAGTCACTGGAGGGTACGACCCCTCAGGGAAACTCTCGCGTTGGAACGGCTGCGCTGACATTTGAGCGCAGAAAACGGCCGCAAGCATCGTGGCCAATAAGGTTTTAGTTTTCATATTGTCGTTGTTAATTGATTATCATATTACGTTAAAGTGCCTGAGGGCGTTGAGGATGCCGTCGTCATCGACGGAGGTGGTGACGTAGTCGGCCTGTTGCTTAAGGGCGTCGATGGCGTTACCCATCGCGACGCCGATGCCCGCCTGGAGAATCATCGAGGTGTCGTTGCCGCCGTCTCCGAAGGCCATCGTGCGGCTGGGGTCGAAGCCCTCGTGGCGGGCCATCGCCAGGATGCCCTTGCCCTTGTCGGCACCGTTGGCGGTGATGTCGGTAAACTCCGGATGCCAGCGGCCCGAGACGCATTGCGGCATGCGAGCCATCAGCACAGGTTCGTAGTCGGCAGGGAAGAAGGGCGTCAACTGCAGGATGTCCTGTTGGAGCACGACGTCCAACGGTGAGGCCTGATCGAGGTTCTTTACTGCCAGCATCTGACGGAAGATGCGGTCCACGTCGCCTCTGGGGTCGATGACAGCCACGTCCTTACGTCCCACGATGATGAGGCTGTTGCCCCGCTCCTGGCAGTCCTCCACGCAGGTCATCACGTCGTCCTTGGCGATGGGCTGGCACGTGACCATCTCGTCGCCCACATAGCACAGCGCGCCGTTGGTGGTGATGTAGCCGTCGATGAGGTGCTCAATAGCTCCCAGATTGTTGATGATCAGCGGTGGACGGCCCGTGGCGATATACACGCGCGAACCGTTGGCCTTAGCCTGCGTCAGCGCGAGAATGGTCGACGCAGGAATCTCGTGCGTCTGGAAACTCACCAGCGTGCCGTCGATGTCGAAGAATAATGCGTATCTCTGTGTCATATCTTAGTTCTTTTCCGTCATGTATTTCCAATAGCGGCGCGGCATGTCCTGCAACTGCTTGCGGGGGTTCATGCGCTCCTTGATGCAGATGGCCTTGAAGTACGTGCGCCACAGGTCCTGGAACAATTGGTCGTTGTCGCTCAGCACGTCGGCATCCATCTTACCATTCCTAAGGTCGAAGGGCACAGCGGCCTCGTCCTCGAAGGTCACGCGGATGGGTGTGGCGTGGCCGTCATAGTAGTAGCCATAATGCCGCTTCGCATCGTATATCAGCCACGGCTGGTCGTTGAAGCGATCCTGAAAGTGGTCGGTGATGATGGGCAACACGTTATGGTCTGGCGAAACGACGCCCAGATACGTGCCGTCCTTCGCCTTTTGGAAGCGGATAAACTGCTTCATCCTCAGCTGTTCGTGCAACACGCGACGGGCAATGTTCGTCACGGTCAGCACATCGGCATCAGCAAAGTTTCGCGAGATATCGCCCAACTTAAAGACCTTACATATATATAGGAATAGCGGGGTGTTCAGCTCCCGCAGCTCCGACAGCCAGCTGACCGATATCAGCCGCAGGGCCTCGCGCGTCAGTTTCTTCTCCAGTCCAGCCCAAACCCTTCGAGCTTTCTCTTCGTCCGAAGTCACATGATAGGTATGGTCGCAGAACAACGGCAGCGCGTCGCCTTCTGCCAGCAACTGCTCTGGTTGCTCCTTCAGCGCGAATGCGTCGAACACCGCCGTCAGCAGCCCGTCCATCGTTCCGTCAAACACATATACCGTCATATTGTTTGCGAAGGTACGAAAAATTATGCAAAGAGCAAAAGAAAAAACAATTTTTCTGCTTGCCACGAACGATTTTCCCACCTTACTGGCTGAACGGCGCTCTGCTCCCTGCTGTCGCCTCGACACTTCCCTGCTGTCGGCTTGACAGCAGGGAGCAGAGTGGCAGTCAGCAGGGAAGCTGTCAGAGACAATACTCTTGGA
>JAFSNG010000016.1 GCA_017447515.1 Prevotella sp.
CATGTTGTCTACCTCAAAATCTGCCTCGCGCTGGTCGTAAAGCGCAGCAGCATCAATGCCCAGACCCACGATAGGAAGTGTAAACTTGACAGTCGGACCAATAAAGAATCCGGCCTTGTTCTTAAACATATCCTCAACATTACTGTTATTAACTGTCATTTTAGTCAGGTTCAGACCGCCTTTCAAACCAAACTGAGTCTGTGCCTGTGACGGCATGGCCATAGCCACAGCCATCACGATAAGGGTTAATACTTTCTTCATAATCTTTCTTCTTTTAATGTTCGATTGCTAATTCGCTGGCAAAATTACACATTTTATCTGAAATAAGCAATATTTATGCCAGTTTTTTCAATCTTCACTTCCTAGTGTCGCTGGCGACGCACACTCATGCGTGCTGTACTTGACGACGACGAAGAGCTGCTCTTCTTGGGCTTGCTGCTCTTCACCTTAGCGGATGATGAGCTGCCGGTCTTGCCACTCTTCTTCTTGGCAGCTTTCAGCTGACGTGGGTCGAGCTTGGCAATAGAGTCCAGCGAGTCCTTCTTATGCTGGTCGCCGAAGATGTTCTGTTCGAAAGCCTTCAGCTCGGCCTCAATCTTCTTCTGTTCTTTGGCCAAAGCAGAATCGTTGGGACAATACTGTGCCAGCGTCTTACCCAGCATGTTGTTGGTCTTATAGATCTTACCACTATAACGGTTCATCGTGAAATAATCCTCCATGGACATGGTGGCGGCATTGTTCAGGTTGGAGGTCATCACCGTCTGACGGGCCAAGAAGGGCTCCAGGTCGGAGTACCGCACCCAGAACAGCGGATATTTCGAAGCCTCGCCTCCGAAGTCGTCCTCACGTATCATGACAGGACAAACGGCCTGTACCTTGCGGTGGAACGTGGAGTTGGCATCATCGAAATAGGCACTCTCCTTCAGGTAGTACATCTTCACCTCTGCCGAAGGGATGTCGCTGTTGTCGACACGCAGCTTGCCATCACGGTCTTCATAGAAGATGTGGTAGTTGTCCAACACGGTCCGCATCTGAACCTTGGCGGAATCGGTAAACACCTCGTTGCCGTCCAGGCGATACTCGTAGACGGGGATGTAGCCATTCAACGCCAGCTTGAAGACATAGGTGAACAGGTTCAACTGCTTGTCGATAGGCTCTACGGGATAGTAGAGACCAGCATTGGGATCGTCGTTGAGGTCAATCTCACGATAGATGTCACGACGCCACACGACGTTCTCGGGCATTTCCACTGCTGTGGGAAACGACAACCGGGCACGCATCGACATTCCCTGACTCTGCGTTGGCTGCTGCTGCTTCTGTTGCTGCTGAGCCTTCTGCTGCTGTTGTTGCTGTCGACGAGCCTTAGGCTGAGCACATACTGCTCCAGCCACCAGCGTTATCATCAATAAGAACAATACTCTTTTCATATCTTCTTAACTCTTAACTCTTAATTCTTAACTATTTCACAATAACCTCCATCGAGGTGGTCAACTTTCGGGAAATGCCGTCGGGACCAATCGCATTGACACGGGTGATGTAGAAACGCTTGTTGCGCTGCAACTTGCGGAAGGTATCCTTCTGACGGGCCGAGAAGTTGGCACCCTCGGAAACCATCGGTACCGCATTACCCATATTGTCGAAGAAGACGGTCTCGAAACTCTGTACCTTGAAGGCAATATCGAGGATGCCGTCGTCAATGGCAGCACCAATACCGTCGACACTCATCAACTGCTGCTTCGATAGTCCGCCACCTTTATAGCGTACAGGACTGCCGGAGTCGTCCTTCATGGCGATATACGGTGTGGGGTCGGGCAGACGGCGCACACGGAACGTAAACTGTCCCATCTGCTGCGCGCGTCCTGTATTGGTCGACGTCACGGTGATGGTCACATTCTGGCCAACGGTCGTCGGACGGGCGATATAGCGGCCTGGTCCCACCGGCTGCAGCGTTCCGCCTGACATGGTGGCCTGCACCTTGTTGAGGGGTACGCCGGGAACACTGACGCTCAACGGGTTGTTGTAACCGGCATAGAGCACATTCATCAGATCGGCACTGACTGTTGCCGAGGGGTCTACGACGGTGTATTTCTGTTCGAAGTCACGCTTGATGACCTCGCCGTTACCGTTCTCCACCTGGATATATCCCGAGAGCGTGAAGTCACCAGTACGGCCAGTCACAGTCTCATAAAGTCCGTCAGGCAGATTGACTTCCTTGCCTCCGATGAATATCTGCGGCTGTTGCGTGGTATCAACGGCTGCCATTACAATCTGTGCCGAGAACTTATCGCCACGAACGATGGTCTGCGAATTGGGAATGACAAAGGCGTTCAGGGCATTCACACGGATATCCTTCACGTCGATGTTTGACACCAGTGTATGGAGAACCATGCCTTCCGCATAGCGCACGTCATTCTGCAGCTTGCTCAACAGTGTCACAGCGGCAGCGGTAGGCATCGACTCAAACATATACTCCTGCCAGTTTTTGCCCATCGTTTGCACTTCCTTGGGAATGTCTGTCGTCAGGTTCGAAGCAATAGCCTTCTTCTGGTGATAGTCCGTCGCCATCTTCAGCATCTCATTACGATAGTTGTTGATGGCATCGAAGAGTTCCTTGCCGCGACCACGACCGGGAGCCAGCATGACCTGATTGGCAGCCTCGAGGTCTTCCTTGTTGCGAATGTTCTGGACGTCGCCGTCGGAGCCGTCAGCCTCGCGGACAATAGCCAGTTTCAGTTCGTCGGCGAGGTTGTAGAGCTTGTCGCTCATCTGTTTGACCTTCTGCGACTTATCGTACCACTGCTTCACCTTCTGGGGATTCTTCTTCATCTGCACGGCAAAGTCGTCGTAGATGGACAGATTCTCCTTTGTGGCATTGAGCGTGGTGCGCTTCAGACTTTCCTCCACCAGCGAGAATCCGTTGAGCACCTCATTCGAGACGTTCAACGCCAGCATCGCCATCAGTACGACGTACATCAGGTTGATCATCTTCTGACGCGGAGAAACGGGTCTTTTCTTAATTGCCATTTTATTCCGATTAAATATTAGCCCTTACCTGCATGGCTTCAATCATGCGGGCATAAATCTTATTGAGTTCCTGGATCTGCTCAGCCATGTGCTTCGTCTGTTCGTTGATTTCGTCGATGGTACTGATCTGTGCCGAGGCGCTCTTCAACTGCATCTCATAGACGCGGCTGATGCCTGTCAGCGTACGGTTCAGGTTCTCCATCTCCTCTGAGTCGCGTGTCAGACGCTGGCTCTGCTCAGAAACCTGTGTCAGCATCTCCGTCAGGCGGTTCAGCTCATCAATATAGTTAGAGGTGGCTTCCTTCAGTTCCTCACCCATCGGCTGAACTTCGGGCTGCTGGGGAACAACAACGCCGCCACCGCCAACAACACCTCCGCCGATGACGCCACCGCCACCGGTAAAGCTGATGGCGCCGCCTTCAGCGTGATCAGCGGTTTCGCCGCTGACACCACCGCCTTCCCAACGGGCGGCCTCTTCTCCGTTGCCGACAACACCGCCGACAGTGCCGCCACCGTTAATAACGATGGTTCCTCCGCCAGCGACGGCAGGAGCGGCTGTTGCACCTACTGCTTCACCCTCTTCGGCCACATGCAGGTCGAGGTCCATGCCGTCGGTAGTCTTGTCGAACGGACGGTCGAAGGCTGAGATAAAGAACACAAACACCTCAGTACCCATACCCAGGAACAGGAAGAAGTTGGCCCCCGGCAGGTGGGTCAGTTTGAAGAGTGTACCCAGAATAACGATAGAGGCACCCCAGCTGTAGGCGTAGTTCAGGAACGTCTGTCCTGGTACGCTGTCCATCCACTTCTGCAAGCGGTAGACGATATTCAGTTTGCTGTATGTAGTCATGATTACTTACCTTTCTTTACTTTAATCTTATCACTGGTGGTATTGGCCAACGAGCGCACACAACGGAAACCGATGTAGGAGCGGGGCTGGTTCTGATATTCATACGAACGCCAGGCGGAACGGATATAGCTCTCGGGATCCTTCCACGAACCGCCTCTGACGCTCTTTTTCTTCAAGCGATAGGGGTCTTCCTTGGCGGCATTATACCTGAGCTGGGGGTTGATATCGTTCATCGACTCTACGCCGGCCTCGGTATAGATGGTCGAGCACCACTCAGCTACGTTTCCTGCCATATCGTACAGTCCGTTGGAGTTGGACGAATAGATGCCCACGCGACTGGTAATCAGGTTGCCGTCCTTGGTGTAGTTGCCGTTATCGGGCTTGAAGTTGGCAAAGAAGCAACCATTGCCACTCATCACGTCCTCGTTTTCCCAAGGGAACTCCGTCTGGTCCTTGCCACGTGCAGCATATTCCCACTCAGCCTCTGTCGGCAGACGGTAGCGCTGTACGAAGCGAGCGGCAGGACCGAGTCCGCGCAACAGATATTCCGTACGCCAGGCGCAGAAAGCATTGGCCTGTTCCCATGTCACACCGACGACAGGATAGTCGTTATAGGCGGCATTGGTGAAATAATAGCGCATATAGGTCTCGTTCTCTGCATTGGGGAAGTCATTTACCCAGCAGGTCGTATCGGGATATATATTAACAATGTACGTGTTTAGGAAGTCCCAAGGACCAGTATATTGACGGTTGATGGTCTCGCGAACAATCTGACCTTCGTCGTTGATATAGGCCGTATCCTTTGAGATCCATACCTCATCGTTGGCACCTGGTCGCATGTCGGTATTCAGCACGCGCTCCTCGAACGTGGGACGATACTTGCGTTTGGCAGCCTCGGTATAGTCGTAGATTTCGTAACGGTAGTTCATCTGACGCCAATCGAGTGCTTTCTCACCCGTCACAGGGTTGGTCACATACAGGCTCTCGAAGGCACGCTGCTCGTCCTCGTTCGGCTTGCGAGGCAGTGCCTTCTTCCAGTTCAGATGTGGCGGCACGGGGTCACCGTTCTTGTCTTCCTCAATCTTGTAACTCTCGTCACCACCATAGGCAGGGTCTGCCAGACGCTCACGCAGAATGGAGTCGCGCACATAGTTGACAAACTGACGATACATGGAGTTGGTCACTTCGTGCTCGTCCATCCAGAAACCCTCTACGGAGATGTCGCGTATCGGCGTTTGCTTGCCCCAAAGCGAGTCTTGCTTGTCGATACCCATCTTCAGGTGACCACGCTTGATGAGCGTCATACCATGAGGTGTAGGCTCCGTAAATGCACGGCCACTCGTTCCTGTCACTTCACCGCCAGATGCTGATGCGTACTTGCTGCCCAGGCATCCTGTCAAGAAGAGGCAAGAGGTGAGAAGTAAGAGGTAAGAGATTACTCCTACCATCACCCGACTCGCTATTCTTGATTTAAATTTCTTTACCATATTCTTATTGATTTTTATATTCATATTTCTGTCATTTCTCTCACCTCTTACCTCTCACCTCTATAGAATTCTCACGCTCTGGTGCTTGTTGCGTCCCTTCTTGATGAAGTTCAGCTCAGTCTGATAACCGACAAACAGCTCATGGCTTCCGTGCTTGAAACTGAGTGCCGAGGTATAGGCCTCATAGCTGTAGCCCAGACTGATGCCGTGGAAGATTCCGCCAATGAGTGCCGTCACCGAATTCGTCGGGCTATAGGCCACTCCGGCATAGAACATTCGCTGCTCGTAACTATACTTCACACGCGCCGTCACATCCACCCTGTAGGCAGTTCCGTCGGTACGCGCCAACACAGAGGGGTGTATAGTAAGAAACGGATTATGCAGCCGAATATTGTATCCGCCAGTCAAATAATATGATCTTGCTATGTCAATTATTGACCGATCGCCCAATTCTACCGATGGTTCAGTGGCATGTAAGACGGATGCTCCGGCATACCACTGACCGTGCTGATAGTAGAGCCCGGCGGCCAAATCCAATGCCGTTCCCGTCACGTCCGACTGGGTGAACGTAGGGTCGCTGGTATTTTCCAAATCCAGTTCGCTGCCCTTGAATTTCTCGCTGAGCATACCTGCCTGAATGCCGATGCTCAGTGTGCCGCCGAACAATCCGGTCTTGAAGGCATACTGTGCCGTCAGCCGCTGGTGCTTGAAGAGTCCGATGTCGTCACTCATCAATTGCAGGCCGACTCCGTGGAAGTGGTTCAGCATGTAGACTGGCATATCGGCTCCCACATACATTGTTTTGGGATTGTGTTCGAATCCTGTCATTGACATAGCATAGGCACCAGTGACGTTAATTAGTTGCTGTTTACCTATTGCAGCAGGATTAAACGACGGTTCCATCGCCCAGTAGTGAGCGAAGGAAACATCCTGCTGTGCCGAAGCCTTTGTCAGCATTGTCAGCAACAGGACTAATAGGGCTTTTTTTCGTCCAAACACGTAATAAATAACGCAAAATATTAGGAATTATTGTTTTTTTTCGTAACTTCGCACCGAAAAAGTTTAATGGTCAAAGGTTAAAGGTCAAAAGACAATGGAAAAAATCGCCCAACGAATAGACGCTCTTCGCGAGGAAATGCGACGCGAACACCTTAGCGCTTTCATCTTCCCCAGTACGGATCCGCACAACAGCGAATACACGGCTGAACACTGGAAAGGCCGCGAATGGATCAGTGGTTTCAACGGCTCTGCCGGCACAGCGGTGGTGACGCTTCATGCCGCTGCCCTATGGACCGATTCACGGTATTTCATTGCCGCTGCACAACAACTGGAGGGCAGCGAATACCAGTTGATGCGAAAGAAGATAGAGGGTACACCTACGATTGCCGAATGGTTGGGCAAGCAGTTGGCTGAGGAAAGCGATAAGGAAGTAGGGCTTTACGGAATGGACAGCACGGCCAACGATGTTCAGCAACTGACTACTGAACTGCGCCAGCACGGAGGACTTACCCTGCGCACCAACTTCGACCCGCTGCAGCGCATCTGGACCAATCGACCACCGATTCCGATGAATCCGGTCGTTCCCCAGCCTTTGGAATATGCCGGAGAAGATACGGTATCAAAACTTGCCCGCATCCGCAAGGCTTTGCGTGAGCAACATGCTGACGGAATGCTGATGGTCTCGTTGGACGATATTGCCTGGACGCTGAACCTACGTGGAAGCGATGTTCACTGCAATCCTGTTTTCATCAGCTATCTGCTCATCAGTTCGCAGACTGCCACCTTATTTATATATGAAGAGAAGCTCACTGCCGAGGCACGGCAGCATCTGACGGCTTGCGGTGTTGCCACAGCGCCCTATACCGCTATTACCGAGGGACTTCGGCGCTATCCTGACTACAACATCCTGGCAGACCCCGACGAGGTAAGCTACACTCTGATGAAGGCCATTCAGTCCAATGAGCTCACCTCTCACCTCTCACCTCTTATCTCTCACCTCTTGAGGGCCTCTTCGCCGGTTCCGGCCATGAAAGCCGTCAAGAACGATGCCGAACAGCGTGGCTTTCGGCAAGCCATGATTCGCGACGGAGTAGCCCTTGTGCGCTTCTTGCGTTGGCTGAAGCCTGCTGTCGAGGCTGGTGGGCAGACGGAGATGAGCGTTGACCGCAAACTGACCGCCCTGCGTGCCGAACAGCCTTTGTATCAAGGCCCTTCGTTCAATACCATTGCCGGCTATCAGACTCATGGTGCCATTGTCCATTACGAGGCAACGCCTGAGACGGACGTCCCGCTGAAACCTGAAGGACTGCTGCTGCTTGATAGTGGAGCACAGTATATAGACGGCACGACGGACATCACGCGCACCATTGCCCTCGGACCAGTCACCGACGAACAACGCCGCATCTACACCCTTGTGCTGAAGGGGCATATCCAGTTGCAAATGCTCAAGTTCCCTGACGGAGCCAGTGGCACCCAACTCGATGCCGTTGCCCGCAGAGGTCTTTGGAAAAGCGGCCTCAATTTCCTGCATGGCACAGGTCACGGCGTCGGTTCCTACCTGAACGTCCATGAAGGTCCTCATCAGATCCGCATGGAATACCGCCCTGCACCATTACACGCTGGCATGACCGTCACCGACGAGCCTGGCATCTATCTCGAAGACCGTTTTGGTGTCCGCATAGAGAATGTCCTGCTTGCCCAACCTTATATGGAAACCGAATTCGGACGTTTCCTCCAGTTCGAGACGCTGACGCTCTGTCCCATCGACACCACGCCTGTCGATGTCACACTGCTTACCGACAACGAGCGCACGTGGCTCAACGACTATCACCAAATGGTCTACGACCGCCTCGCGCCCCACCTTGACGACCCTGACCGCCAGTGGCTCTATGCCACCACACGCCCTGTCACTGCTTAGAAGTCGAGTTGACAACCGACGCCGAGGACGCGGCTGGTGCGGGTAAAGGTGTCGCTGACGCCTGCGACGGGATAGTCGTTGCGGTTGTAATTGTCGTAGTTGGTTTGGAAGTAGGCTGCTGAGACGGTGACGTTGTCGCTGACCTTGTAGTTGAAACCGAGACCGATGCTATAGCTATTAACAACGAACGACATGTCGTTCATGTACTCGTCGCTGAGTCCGTAGCGGGTGAGCTGACCACCGCACGAGACATTAAGACGATCGGTGACATCCCACTCGACACCGGCAAGGAACTCGTTGGTGTTGTGCTTCAGCAGGTCCTGCGTGTTGTTGTACCATGAGGCGTCCTTGTCGAAATAGTGGTGCCAGCCGAGGTTGAGGCTGACGACGTCGATGGGTTTCCACTGCGCACCGATGGTGAGTAGGGCAGGGGCATCCTCGTTGACTTTCTCACCGTCGCGGTACTTGTTGACGGCAGCAATCTCGCTGGCCTCGTTGACGGTAGACTCGTTCCTCATGCGGATCTGCGTCTTGAACTCGTACTTGGCGGCGAAATTGAAATTGCTGATCTTGTAATCGACACCGATGATAGGTGCAAAACCGACGCCGTCCTGATTACACAGCAGGTTCACGCCTTGGGCATACTTCTGCAACTGCAGCAGACTGCCGTGGGTTGTTTCGAGTTGTGCCTGCTGGGCTAACAGTTCTGCTGGAACGTCAACGCCGGCAGCCTGATACTGTGCGATGGCGGCATTGACCAGTGTGAGGTTGTTGTTGACAGTAGTAGACGTGGCCTGCAGATAGTCGGCGAAGTCGACGTAACCTCCTTCGGTCTTTACCTGGATGTTGTTGATTTTGGCCTTATAGGTAGCGTCGCCATAAAGCATACGCAGACCGCCATATACCGACAGGTTGGGGTAGATTTTATAGGCTGCACCGACCTGTACGCCGTAGTAGTACTGGCGGCCCTTCATGTAGCCGTCCATGTCGTAGCCCTGAGCACCTAATGGCTGGAGCATGTGGGCAATGGAACCTACGACACTCTCGAACGAACCTAAGCCGTCGGCAAACTCGCACGAGCCACCGCCGCCAGGAACGGAGAGGTTGAACTGGATGCTCCAATTACCTATATTATATGCACCCTGTAGCGAGGGAATGATAGGAGCGTCGGCAACACCCTCGAACTCCTTGACGCTCTGGCCGCCATTTTTCTTACCTAATACGAAGACGGGATTGGTGGAAGTAATGGTTCGCGTTTGGTGTGCGTACTGCCAATTGAAAGCCACATGGAATCCCTCGGGCATGAATGCCACGCCTGCAGGGTTGGAATATACGCCATCAAGGCCTATAGCTGCATCGCGGGCAGGATCCTTTAAAAACAATACACTCTGGTTGGTGTTGGTAATGATACCGCCAGCGAAGATGTGGGTGAAGTGAGAAGTGATAAGTGATAAAAACGCTACCGCCACAAAACGGTGCTTCCTGAATACAATCTTTTTCATTACTTTTAAATAAAATTTGCTTAAAACGGCTGCAAAGGTAACGCTATTGCACAAAACAGCGATAAAAGCGCAATAACAATTAACGCTTATTAACCAAAAACGGCACACTTTCTGCACAAATGTGCCAAAGTGTGCATATAATTGTGTGCGTTAACACCAAAAATTAACCAATAAGCAATAACCGATTACTTCTTATTTTCCGTCGGGTAGCTGATGCGGGTATGATAAACGGTCTTTAGCTTCTCAATGAGGACAGTCTTCGCATACTGGATGTCGCGGAAGGTGATAGGACATTCGCGGAAATAGCCCTCTGCCACCTGTGAGTCAACGATGCGTTCCACCAGTTCACGGATGCTCTGTTCGGTGTAGTCGGCTAACGATCGTGAGGCAGCCTCGACGCTGTCGGCCATCATCAGACATGCCTGTTCGCGGGTAAAGGGATTCGGTCCGGGATAGGTGAACAACAATTCATCGACGGGGTCGTCGGGGTGTTCGTTTTTGTAACGGATGTAGAAGAACTTGGCCTTGCCTTGTCCGTGGTGGGTAGCAATGAAGTCGCGGATGACCTTTGGCAGGTTGTATTTGTCCGCCATTTTCAGGCCCTCGGTGACGTGGCTGATGATGTATTGTGCAGATTCAATGTCGGTGAGCATCTCGTGGGGGTCGATGCCCGACTGGTTCTCGGTGAAATAGATGGGGTTGGCCAGTTTGCCGATGTCGTGATACAGGGCTCCCGTACGCACTAGTTGCGAGTCAGCATCAATCTTATTTGCTATCTCGCCGGCCAGGTTCGCCACTTGGATGGAGTGGTTGAACGTGCCGGGAGCCACCTCGCTCATACGACGCAGCAGCGGACTATTGGTGTTGGAGAGTTCGATGAGCGTGATATCGCTGGTGAATCCAAAGGCTTTTTCGATGAGGTAGAGCAACGGGTAGGCAAAGAGTAGCAGAATGCCATTGACTATCAGGTAGTTGTAGTCGGAATAGTCTATGATGGTCAGTTCGACGGCTCTGGTCCAGTCGAAGGCAAGATTAACGGCCATGGCTGCCAGCGTGATAATGATGGCGGACTTGAACAGCTGTGCGCGCTGGGAGAGTTCGCGTAAGGAGTTAATGGCTACCAGACCCGCAACGGTCTCGACGATAACGAACTCAAAAGGATGCTGTAGCATGATGCTACAGATGAGTATCATGATGATGTGGGTCATGAATGCCGTGCGCGAGTCCATGAATACGCGTATGAAAATAGGTACCATCGCGTAGGGCAAGATGTAGACATGGATGAACGTGTTACGCACGAACAGTGCTGTCAACAGGGCAAAGATGACGATGAAGGCGTAAAGCATCGTCAGACTGCGCGGTTTCTGGAAGTAGTCTTTTCGGTAGAGCGACAGGTAGAGCGTGAAGCACACCATGAGGATGGTGGCATAGAGTAAACGTCCGAGGAGTGATATGCGGTTTTGTACTTGGTCCTTGTTGAGACGTTCGTTCTCCTTGAGGTACGACTGAATGACGTGGTAGGTCTGCTCGGTGACGATTTCACCGCGGTCGACAATCTTCTCACCCTTTTGCACTAGTCCGCTTGCCAGCGGGATGCTGCCGATGAGTTCGTTGCGGCTGGTCTCGCTGCGCGTACGGTCGAAACTCAGATTGGGTATGATATAGTTGTTCAGGTTGCATTTTTGCAACTGCTGGCGGTGGATTTTCAGTTTCTCGTCCTGGAATAGCTGTTCGTAGGCAGCCTTGGCGGAGTAAACTTCCATGATGGACACACTGCTGGCTTGTTTGTTGTTGACAATGCGGATCATGTTCGACGTGTCTTTCTTCAACTCTTCATACTCTTTCGACTCCATGATGCCCTGCTGATAGAGGCTGTGCAGCCGGTTGGAGATGATGCTGATATAGTCTTTTGGCAGGTCGGCGATGCCATCGGCATAGTCAGAGGCGAACTTGCGCACCATGCGGGCCTCGGTGGTGATGTCGAAGTCGTAATAGGGCTCATACTGCCTCATGACGCTGTCGCGTTCGCGTTTGACAGTGGCGTCGGACTTGTAAACAGGGAAGTCGAAGGGTGCTGTCAGCTGTGAATACTTCCATGGCTTTCCGAGCTCGACATGGAAGGAGTAGTTGGTATCGTGTGGCATGGCCCAAACGACGATGGCTACGGTGCCTATCACAAGTGCGGCACGTAACAGTAAGTCGCGCCACAAAAGGTTCTCTTTCAGACTAAAATTGCTCATTTGCGTATATTTTTGCTGCAAAGATACAAAAAATAAAATAAAAAGTAGTACCTTTGCAGTCAAAATTGTAATTTGTTATGTCAGAAAGAAGAGTTAGGGTGCGTTTTGCACCCAGTCCTACCGGGGCTTTACACATCGGCGGCGTACGTACCGCACTCTATAATTACCTGTTTGCGCGCCAACATGGCGGCGACCTCGTGTTCCGCATCGAAGACACCGACTCCACGCGCTTTGTCCCTGGAGCAGAAGAGTATATCATCGAGTCGTTCAAGTGGCTGGGCATCCAGTTCGACGAGGGCGTTTCGTTCGGTGGTGACAAGGGTCCCTACCGTCAGAGCGAGCGTCGCGACATCTATAAAAAATATGTACAGCAGCTGCTGGATGCCGGTAAGGCGTATATCGCTTTCGATACGCCGCAGGAGTTGGAGGCCAAGCGTGCCGAGATTCAGAACTTCCAGTATGACTGCCACACACGCAGTCAGATGCGCAACTCGCTGACCCTCCCCAAAGAGGAAGTCGAGCAATTGATTGCTTCGGGCAATCAATACGTTGTCCGTTTTCAGGTGGAGGCAGGACAGGAGATTCTTGTCAACGACCTCATCCGCGGTGAGGTGCGTGTGAAGAGTGATATCTGCGACGACAAAGTGCTGTATAAGAGTGCTGACGAGTTGCCGACATACCACTTGGCCAATATTGTGGATGACCACCTGATGGAGATTTCGCACGTCATTCGCGGTGAGGAGTGGTTGCCCAGTGCACCGCTGCACGTCATGCTGTATAAGGCTTTCGGTTGGGAGGATACCATGCCGCAGTTTGCCCATCTGCCGCTGTTGCTGAAGCCTGTCGGCAATGGCAAGCTCTCCAAGCGTGATGGTGATAAGCTGGGATTCCCCGTTTTCCCCTTGGAATGGCATGACCCCAAAACGGGTGAAGTCAGCTCAGGCTATCGCGAACAAGGCTACTTGCCAGAAGCCGTCATTAACTTCTTGGCTCTGCTGGGTTGGAGTCCTGGCAACGACCAGGAACTGATGACTCTGGACGAGATGGTCAACCTGTTCGACATCTCCAAATGTTCGAAGAATGGTGCCAAGTTTGACTTTATGAAGGCAGAATGGTTCAACCGCCAGTACCTCTTGCAGCGTCCGGACAGCGACTGGTGTCCAGCCTTCGACAAGGTGCTGAAAGAGAATGGCATCACGGCCACTGCCGAACAAGAAGCCGAAGTGGTGCGTATGATGAAAACGAAGGTCATTGAAGTGACAGACAAACAGGGCAACACCAGAAAACGCAACATTTCCTTTCCCAGTGACCTTTGGCCGCTTACTAAGTTCTTCTTCGTGGCTCCCGCCGACTTTGATAGGGATGGTGACAAATTTATTCGCAAGAACTGGAACGAGGATACAGCAGACCAGATGCGCCAGATGCAAGCTGTGCTGGAAACCATCAACGACTGGAGTGTGGAAGGCCAGAAAGCCGTTGTAGACCCTTGGGTGGAACAAACGGGTATCAAGCCTTGGAACGCATGGCGCATCGCCCTTGTTGGCACAGGTCAGGGACCTGATATGTACGAACTCTCTGCCTTCCTCGGCAAGGAAGAAACCCTCCGCCGTATGAAGCACGCCATTGAGGTGCTTGGGGCGCAATAACCTTGAGTCGAATAACGGTATAACGTAATAACGCAATACATTGTATAATTTAATCATTTATATTTATCAGTTGGGCGTCATCATCGCAAGCCTGTTTAATGAAAAGGTGCGCAAGATGTGGCGGGGAGAACGGGAGGCTATCCGCATCCTAAAGGAGAAGGTAGACCCTAACGCCAAGTATGTGTGGTTCCATGCTGCCTCGCTGGGAGAGTTCGAACAAGGCCGTCCGCTGATGGAACAACTGCGTCAGAATCATCCGGAGTATAAGATTCTGTTGACATTCTTTTCGCCCTCGGGTTATGAGGTGCGCAAGAACTATGCCGGAGCCGACATCATCTGCTACCTGCCGCTGGACACCATCACCAATGCGCGTCGATTCTTGCGAACCATCCGTCCTGTGATGGCGTTCTTCATCAAATACGAGTTCTGGTATAACTACCTGCATATCCTGAAACACCGCGGCGTACCCGTTTATAGCGTTAGCAGCATCTTCCGTCCTGGACAGATCTTCTTCCGTTGGTATGGTCATCAGTATGGTCGTGTGCTGAAGTGCTTTACCCATTTCTTCGTGCAAAACGAGATCAGCAAGGAACTGCTGGCTACTATTGGCATTACGAATGTCTCTATCGTAGGCGATACCCGTTTCGACCGTGTATTGCAGATCAAGGCTGCCGCCAAACAATTGCCCATCGTTGAAGCGTTTCTTTCACAGCCGAAGTCTAGTGCAACGGAGTTAGGCTCCGCCGAAGCCCCGAAGGTCTTCGTCGCCGGTTCTTCATGGCAGCCCGATGAGGAAATATTCATTCCGTTCTTCAACGAGCATCGCAACTGGAAACTCATTATCGCTCCGCACGTCATTGGCGAAGAGCATCTCAAACAGATAGAGCACCTCCTATCCGGTCGTAAGGTCGCAAGGTATTCCTCTCTAGAACATCTTGAAGATCTAGAGTCTCTAGACAATATAGAAGTCCTCATCATTGACTGCTTCGGGCTTCTCAGCAGCATCTACCACTATGCCGACGTAACTTACGTCGGTGGCGGTTTCGGCGTGGGCATCCATAACACCCTTGAAGCGGCCGTATGGGATGTTCCCGTGATATTCGGTCCCAACAACCAGCGTTTCCAAGAAGCACAGGGACTGAAGGCCTGCGGCGGTGGATTGGAAATCACCAATGCCGACGATTTCCGCCGTATCATGCAGCGTTTCATTGACAGCCCGCAGACCATCACAGAGTCCGGCCGCCAGTCCGGCACCTTCGTCAACCAAATGACTGGCGCCACGGAGAAAGTCCTCAATGCTGTAGAATTGTAATTGTCGTCATAGCGTAATACCGTTATAATGAGATAACGAAATAAGAAAATAATGGCTTTAATCAAGAGTTACCGCGGTCTGACACCCAAATGGGGAAAAGACTGTTATTTCAGCGAGAATGCGACCATCGTCGGTGACGTCACGATGGGTGACGAGTGCAGTATCTGGTTCAATGCTGTCGTGCGCGGCGATGTGGCACCCATCACCATCGGTAATGGTACCAATGTTCAGGACGGTTCCTGCGTCCATGTCACTCACGACACTGGTCCCACGCATATTGGTAATATGGTGACTATCGGACATAATGTCACCGTCCACGCCTGTACCATCCACGACGGCGCTCTTATCGGCATGGGGGCGACACTGTTGGACGGCTGTGAGGTTGGCGAGGGTTCTATCGTCGCTGCCGGAGCCTTGGTATTGCAGAACACAAAAATCGGTCCTCACGAGATTTGGGGAGGTGTGCCGGCGAAGTATCTTAAACCCACACGACCTGGACAGACTGACAACTCGAAGCACTACGTGGAATACGCGAAAATCTATATGGACGAGAATCCCGACTGCCGCTACTAAACCGCCAGGCGCTATGAACAAACTATTAACCATCTGCTTCCTGACATTCATCTCCCTGACGCTATGTGCGCAGCCGGAGGATTACGAATGGACCGCGCCCAGCAGTAATTCCTCCGAGTCGATGCCGTGCGGTGGCGGCGATATCGGTATGAATGTCTGGGTGGAACAGGGCGACATCCTCTTCTATCTCTCGCGCAGTGGTTCGTTCGATGAGAATAACACGCTGCTCAAGGCCGGCCGTTTCCGTGTCAGCCTGTCGCCGGGACTGAATATGGAGCATTTCCGTCAGATACTCCACCTTGCCGACGGTTATGTCGAGATTACCGACGGCCAGATTTCCATCCAGTTATGGGCCGATGTGTGGAAACCCGTTGTCCACGTCGAAGTGTCGAGTCCAAGAGTTAAGCAGAATATGGCGGTGACCTACGAAAACTGGCGTATGCAGGACCGTGAGATGACGAAGCGTGAATGCTTCCAGTCGAGTTATAAATTTGCTGCGCCGAAAGGCCTGAAGACACTCGCTGACAAAGTTGTAGCGACGGATAAGGCCGTCAGTTTCCTCCACAAGAACGGCGAAGAAACAATTTTCGATGCTACTGTCACCCAGCAAGGCATGGATTCGGTGAAGCATCGCCTGTATAACCCGCTGAAAAACCTCATTAGCGGCGGTAAGCTGCAAGTACGCGACATGGTGCTGATGGACACCATCCGCGGTCGCTATGCCAGTACCGACTACGACGGCTGGATGTATGTCACGAAATTCCCCAAGCGGACGTTGCGCTTGCAAATCATCATGGCCAACGTACAAGGTACCGTTCAGGATTTCTCTGACGCCATTGGCGCTACGGAAAAACTGATTCGTCGTGAGGCCGACCGCCAAACCTCCCGCCAGTGGTGGCGCGAATTCTGGCAGCGCAGCTATATCCAGGCTACAAATCATAAAACCACCGCTCCCGGCGGTTTTCCGTCGGGTTCCGCCACTCCTGCCACCCTCATCCGCAACTACAACCTCTTCCGCTATATGCTGGGCTGCAATGCCCACAGTCAGTGGCCCACGAAGTTCAATGGCGGACTGTTTACTTTCGACCCCGAATACGTCAACGAGGCTGACGAGTACCGTCTCTCGCCTGACTTCCGCAATTGGGGTGGGGGTGTGCATACGGCTCAGAACCAGCGTTTGGTCTATTGGCCTATGCTGAAGAATGGCGACTACGACGCGCTGAAGGCGCAGATTGACTTCTACCTGCGCATCTACAAGAACGCCGAGGAGCGTTCGCGGCTCTACTGGGGCCACGAGGGTGCCTGTCTGACGGAGCAAATCGAGAACTACGGCCTGCCTTGCTATCCCGAATACGGTACGAAGCGCCCTGCCGGTTTCGACCCGGGAATGGAGCGTAACGCATGGCTGGAGTACGAGTGGGATACTGCTTTGGAATTTTGTATGATGGCCCTCGAAGCTGAACGCTACCAAGGCACCTCTCACCTCTCACCTCTTCTCTGCCAAGCAGAGTGTGGCGTTGCGAATCCCTCTGACCTCTCAGACTTCGTCCGCTCCTGCCTCCGTTTTTTCGACGAACACTACCAGTATCTCGCCAATCGTCGCGGTGCCAAAGCCCTCGACGGCAACGGCAAGCTCGTGCTCTATCCTGGTTCTGGCGGCGAGACCTATAAGATGGCTTATAACTCCACGTCGACCATCGCCGCCCTGCGCACCGTAGCGACAGTACTGCGCGACTCAATTCTGTTGAGTCGACTTCCCGACATTACGATCCGCAACGGCATGATAGCCCCCGCCCTGCACTATGAACGTGTGCAGAATACCGAACCCACACAGCTCTACCCCGTTTTCCCCTGGCGGATGTATGGCATCGGAAGACCTGATCTCGACATTGCCCGCAATACTTACCTCAACGACTCGCTCGCCCTCCAGTTCCGCTCACATGTAGGATGGAAACAGGATGCTATCTGGGCCGCCTGTCTCGGACTGACCGACGAGGCCCAGCGCTTGGTGACGATGAAGATGCAGGACGGTCCCTTCCGCTTCCCCGCCTTCTGGGGACCGGGCTTCGACTGGGCTCCTGACCATAATTGGGGCGGTTCGGGCATGATTGCCATGCAGGAAATGCTGCTGCAGGAAGTCGATGATACACTCTACCTCTTCCCTGCCTGGCCCCGCGACTGGGATGTGCGCTTCAAGCTTCATGCTTCCCGCGGCACAGTGGTCGAAGCAGAACTGCGTAAGGGGAAAGTCGTCAATGTCCGTGTGACACCCGAAGGACGTAAAACCATCTATTAATTTATACATAAACATTATGAAGAAGATTGTTGTATGTTTCGTGGCCCTGATGGCCTTCATTGCCTGCTCTGAGCAGAAACCGTTTAGTTATCGCGGACTGTCCTTTACGCTGCCCGCCAGTCAGCTGGTGGACTCGCTCTTGGCTCGCGGATTCCTTGTCGACTCCGCCACCTCCGACAGTGGCAGCCAGTATCAGCTCTACAAGATGGGCGAACCCTATCGTGTGCTGGTGGCTTACGAGAATGACCAGATAAGAGCCATTCAGGAGAACTACCACCTGTCGACGAATGACAGCACGCGCCGGCTGTGGCAGGAGATTCGTGACGGACTGGAGGAAGACCTGGGCGCTTGGCCCAATTGTCCTATCCTGAAGGATGACCACAAGAAGGCTGATTTCGAGACTGACGGCGGTTTCGTTTCGGTCATTCTGGAGAATACCTACAAACCTACCTTGATGGTGCTCTATCAAGCCAAGAAGGAGAAAAAGTAGGATTATTTTGTTAAATAATTATAAAACTTACGCGCGGGGATTCCTTCCTCGCGCGTATTTTAATAAAAAAGCGTACCTTTGCAGTCCGATTTAGGGGAAAACACTTAGAATCCCCGTGGACTGGAGTGTGAATAGCAGCGCCTTTGGCCGGACGCCGTGGTTCGTGAATCGCTGGTTCAACCATCCGCAAAGTTCCTGTTTACAGGGGCAGCGGAGCGCACGTTAGACTAACAACCGGGAGTTAGACCTCGGGTGTTTATTTATGTGCGTACATTATTATAATAATAAAAGAAACTGTTTTTTAGTAGTAAAATTTTAAAAGAAATGAACACGTTAAGTTACAAGACCGTTTCCGTATCTAAGGAAGCTGCTCGTGAGCAGAAGGAATGGGTGGTCATCGACGCTACCGATCAGGTAGTTGGCCGTCTGGCTTCAAAGGTCGCCAAGATCATCCGCGGAAAGTACAAGCCCACATTCACTCCTAATCAGGACTGTGGCGACAATGTCATTATCATCAATGCCCAGAACATTATCTTTACTGGCAAGAAAGAAACCGATAAGGTTTACACCCGCTACACCGGCTATCCCGGTGGTCAGCGCTTCAACACGCCTGCCGAGCTCCGCAAGAAGCCTTTCGGCACAGAGCGCATCTTGAAGCACGCTGTCAAGGGTATGCTGCCCAAAGGCCCTCTTGGCCGTGCGCTGCTGAACAACCTGTATGTCTACGAGGGTACCGAGCATCCCCATGAGGCTCAGAAGCCCAAGGCTATCGACATCAACCAGTATAAGTAATGTAAAAATTAAAAAATTAAAGAATTAAACGATGGAATACATCAACGCAATAGGTCGTCGCAAGAGCTCAGTAGCTCGCGTTTATCTGTCAGAGGGTACTGGCAAGATCACGATCAACAAGAAAGATTTGGAAGTTTACTTCCCCTCTGCTATCCTGCAGTATGTGGTTAAGCAGCCGCTGAACCTGCTGGAGGTTGCTGAGAAATATGACATTAAGGTAAACCTCGACGGTGGTGGCTTCACTGGCCAGAGCCAGGCCCTGCGTCTCGCCATTGCCCGTGCACTGGTGAAGATCAACGAAGAGGACAAGAAAAAGCTGAAGGATGCCGGTTTCCTGACCCGCGATGCTCGTGAGGTTGAGCGTAAGAAGCCAGGTCAGCCCAAGGCTCGTCGTCGCTTCCAGTTCAGTAAGCGTTAATCATACTGGACTACGTTTAGTATCTAAACTGGTGGGATTCGTTCTAGATATTCTAGATAGCCTAGGGATTCTAGAAAGTGACTACTCACCGGTTGGTTCTGGACAAAGAATTAAAAAGAAAGTAAACAATTTAAAAAAGACAAAGAAACAATGGCAAGAACAAATTTTGACCAATTGCTGCAGGCTGGCTGCCACTTCGGCCACCTCAAGCGTAAGTGGAACCCCGCAATGGCTCCCTACATCTATACCGAGCGTAACGGTATCCACATCATCGACCTCCACAAGACCGTCATCAAGATTGACGAGGCTGCTGACGCACTCAAGCAGATTGCCAAGAGTGGCAAAAAGATCCTGTTCGTCGCTACTAAGAAACAGACTAAGGAAATCATCGCCGAGAAAGCTCAGAGCGTTGGTATGCCTTACGTAATCGAGCGCTGGCCCGGTGGAATGTTGACAAACTTCCCCACCATCCGCAAGGCCGTGAAGAAAATGGCGAACATCGACAAGCTGATGACTGACGGTACATTCTCGAACCTGTCAAAGCGCGAGCTGCTGCAGGTGACCCGTCAGCGTGCCAAGCTGGAGAAGAACCTCGGTTCTATCGCCGACTTGACCCGTCTGCCCAGCGCACTGTTCGTTGTTGACGTGCTGAAGGAGCAGATTGCCGTTCGCGAGGCTAACCGTCTGGGTATCCCCGTATTCGGTATCGTTGACTCAAACTCCGACCCCAAGAACATCGACTTCATCATCCCCGCTAACGACGACGCTAAGGATTCAGTAGAGGTGATCCTCTCTGCTTGCTGTGCTGCCATCAACGAGGGTATCGAGGAGCGTAAGGTTGAGAAGGCCGACGAGAAGGCTGCCGACGAACAGGAAGAGGTTGCTGCTGAAGAGGTAAAGCCCAAGCGTCAGGCTCGCAAGCCCCGCAAGGCTGCTGAGGCTCCCGCTGCTGAGACTCCCGCCGAGGAGGCTCCTGCTGCTGAGGAAGCTGCTCCCGCCGCAGAAGAGGCTGAATAATTTTTAAGCAGCGGACTACAGGACTAACACGACTACTCTTACGTAGAAAAAGTCCTTAAGTCCTGTAGTCCGTTGCAAAATATAAACATTTTAAAAAACAAAAACAATGGCAATTTCAATTGACGATATCAAGAAGCTTCGCGCTATGACCGGCGCTGGCCTCGCTGACGTAAAGAAGGCTCTGACCGAGGCTGAGGGCGACTTCGACAAGGCTAAGGAACTGCTCCGTGAGCGTGGCCTGGCTATCGCTGCTAAGCGTAGCGACCGTGAGACATCTAATGGTTGTGTACTCGTAAAGAAGGTAGATGGCTTCGCTGCCATGCTCGCACTGAAGTGTGAGACCGACTTCGTGGCCAATGGTGCCGACTTCATCGCCCTGACTCAGGCTATCCTCGACGCAGCTATTGCTGCCAAGGCTGCCGACATCGAGGCTGTGAAGGCTCTCGACATCAACGGCCAAACCGCTCAGGAGGCTGTCACACAGCGTTCTGGTATCACTGGTGAGAAGATGGAGCTCGATGGTTACCTGACACTCGAGGGTGACAACGTAGAGGTTTACGACCACATGGGCAAGCACACCCTGTGCACCATGGTTCAGACCAACAAGCCCGCTGCTGAGCAGGGTCACCTCGTAGCTATGCAGGTGGCTGCCATGAAGCCCGTAGCACTCGACGCCCAGAGCGTTGACCAGAAGATTCTCGACGAGGAGTACAAGACCTCTTTCGAGAAGACTAAGCTGGAGCAGGTCGAGAAGTTCGTTGAGATGAAGCTCAAGAAGGCTGGCATCAACCCCAACCTCGTTGATTCTGAGGATCACATCGAGAGCAACACTGCTAAGGGTTGGCTCACCAAGGAGCAGGCTGACGAGGCTCGCAAGGTCATTGCTGACGCAAAGGTCGAGGGCGAGGCAAACCTCAAGATGCCTATGATTGAGAACATCGCCAAGGGTCGTGTTCAGAAGTTCCTGAAGGAGAGCTGCCTGGTTGACCAGGAGTTCCAGTTCGGCGACGGCGACAAGGCTACTGTTGCTCAGTGGCTCGCCAAGCAGGACAAGGATCTGAA
>JAFSNG010000017.1 GCA_017447515.1 Prevotella sp.
GGTGATGACGTTGACGACGGCGGTGAGTGATACGCCGCCATAGAGTGACGATGCGGGACCGCGCAGCACCTCAATCTGGCGCACCTTGTCGAGCGACATGCTGAAGTCGGGTGCGGCGATGTTGGTGGCAAAGCTGTTGAGGCGGTGGCCGTTGAGCATGATGAGGATTTTCTCCTGTCCATTGCTGTAGATGCCACGCATGGCGATGTTGATGTCGTCGTTGCCGTCGACGATATTCATGCCAGGGACGTAGGTGACCAGCACCTCCTGCAGGTTGCGGGCGCCGCAGTCCTGAATCATCTCACGCGTAATGAGGGTAGTGGGCACAGGCACCTCGTTGAGCGACTCTGCCTGACTGGATGCCGTGGTGATGGTGGCGTTGCGGCCGCCCTTGATGTCCTCGACCATATCGATGAACCGCTGCGGGTCGGAGAGGGTTGTGCTGTAATATGGGTTGACGTCGAGAATCATGCGGACGTAGCGCTCGGCTTCGTCGTTGTCGTCGAGTCCTAATGCACATAGCGACAGGATGCGGTAGGCACTGAGCTGGAGGCTGATGGGGAAGTCGCTGAGATTGTCGACGAGTGCCTTCCGTGCCTCTTCGATTCGTCCGATGTTGTAGTCCTGCTCGGCCTGGTCGTAGATGGCGCGGTAGTTCTCACCAGCCTGTAGGTCGGTGCTCTGCGTGTAGTCCGTTTCTTCCTGTGCCAAGGCGGATGAAGGTAAAAAGGTAAAAAGGTAAAAAAGTGAAAGACCTTTTACCCAAACCTTTAGCCTGTCGTATTTGTTGTGTTGCATCATTGTTACCTTTTTACTTTTTCCTAACCGGTATGGTGATGGTGAATGTGGTGCCTGCTCCGAGCGTCGATTCAAAGGACAGGTGCCCGTGGTGCTTCTGTTCGACGATGTCGCGGGTGATGCCCATGCCCAGTCCGGTGCCTTGTCCGATGGGCTTGGTGGTGAAGAAGTTTTCGAAGAGGCGTGCCTTGACCTCGTCGCTCATGCCTTCGCCATTGTCGGCAATGGTGATAGTGAGCTGGTTGTCGGCCATCGTCGTGGTGACGGTGATGGTGGGCTGATAGTCGTCGCCTTCGCTGAGTGCGCGATGGTGTATGGCGAAACAGGCGTTGTTCATGAGGTTGAGCACGGCCCGGCTGAGGTCCTGCGGAATGACCATCATCTGTGGCAGGTTGTCCTGATAGTCCTCGTGGATGCTGATGTTGAACGACTTGTCCTTGGCGCGCATGGCGTGATAGGAGAGCCATACATATTCGTGGACGATGCGATTGACATCGGAGGGTATGAACTCGTTCTCCTTGCCGCGCGATACGAGGAGGATGCCCTGAATGATATTGATGGCCCGCTCGCCGTGTTCGACAATCTTGGCCATGTTGTCGCGCAGGTCGGTGACGATATCGTCGACGTCCTCGCGGTCGTCCTCGGACAGCCGGTCCTTGTTGTCGTCGATGATGTCCGTCAGGTCGCGCAAGAGTTTGTCGGACATCTTACTGAAGTTGATGACGAAGTTGAGCGGATTCTGTATCTCGTGGGCGATACCGGCACTAAGCATTCCCAGGGAGGCGAGCTTCTCCTGTTGCTGCAACTGCTGTTTTAATTGTTCAATATCAGTCATAATTTTCAATTATCAATTCTTAATAATATTAGTGGCAGCGTAATCGTGAACTCCGTAAATTCGTGCTTAACGGACTGGACGCTGATGGTTCCACCGTGGTTCTGGACGATTTCGTGGCAGAGGTAGAGTCCGACACCGGCAGCCTCGCTGGTGGTCTTCGTTGTGAAGAAGGGGTCGAAAATTTTGTCGATGATGGTTTGCTCGATGCCGATGCCATTGTCGCGGAACACGAGGCGGACCTCCTTGGCACCGACGCTGACATGCAGCGATACTTCGGGCTGGTAGGGCGCATCGGGCTGGCGCTTGCACTTTTTTACGACGGCATAAATAGCGTTGCCCAGGATGTTCATGAACGTCTTGCTGAGCTGATCGGCATTGCCGTTGATATGTATGTCCTGCTCGGGGATGTCGAAGATGACGCGGACGGCATATTGGCTGATTTCCTGCTCGAAATAGGTGTCGACCATCTTCTCGTTCTGTTGGAGGACGGGCTTGAGATACATGGAGACGATACCTCCGGAACGGTCCTTCAGCATTTCCTCCATGGCTTTCAGCGTTCGGGTGGTATTGGCACCGTGCTCACTGACTTTCTCGAGATTGCCCTTGAGCATGTCGAGCACTTCGATGGTGTCTTCGTAGTTGTTGGGATCCATGTGTTCCTGTTCGTCCTCGACGTTGGCCTTCACGTCGCGTACCAGACCCTGGGAGAGCTTCGAGAAGTTGTTGATGTAGTTGAGGGGGTTGAGGATGCGGTCGATGAGTCCCTGGGTAAGCTTACCCACGGTGGCCATCTTCTCCAAGCGGACAACCTCGGTGGTGCGCTCTTGGACGAGGTTCTCAAGATGCTGCTTGTCCTTTTCGAGACGGCGCAGGCGGAGCTTCATGAGACCGTAAATGGCGATAGCACCTACAATCATGTAGAGCAGCAGCATATACCAGCGTAGATAGAAGGGATAGGCAATGCTAAAGCGTATCTCGACAACGTCGGAAAGCTGTCCGAAGGCATCGCGGGCCTGCACCTCGAAGATATAATTGCCGTAGGTGAGATTGCTGTACTCTTCCTTGGTATAGAACTCCCATGGTGACCAGTGTCCGCCGTTCATACGGGTGCGGTATTGTGTCTGTAGCAGCAGGCTGGGGAAGTCGATGGAGTAGTTGAAGACGATGTGATGTTCGTTGCTCGGCAGTTCGTCGAGTTTGAGCGGCTGCGGGCCGTAGCCGCCCCAAAGCACGCTGTCGCCGCGTAGCATGATGGAGCGCAGCAGCAGTCGTGGCTTTTTGCTCTTGGATGTCTCCTCGAAATTGCGGTTGACGATGTTGATGCCCTTGTCGCCACCAATCCACAGCAGCTGCCCGTCGGTGAGCATGGCGCGCACGGAATAGTCCATGAGCGGATAGACGTAGGCCGACTGCTTTTCGTCGCGCGAACCATTCTTGTAGGCATAGAGTTGCTTGCCCTTGTTGTCGGTAAGCCACGTAATGTCCTGCATGTCGTGATAGGAGAATGTGGGGTAGCTGATGGGGCGTGTGGCGTGGGAACCGATCGGCATGATTTTGTTGCCAAAGTCGACGAGTGTCGATATCTCGTCTTGGTTGTCATGGGTAAACGGTTCGTAGGTGCCGGAGCCATTGTCACGCCACAGCTTGCCGTAGAGGTTCTGAATCCAGATGGAGCCAGAATTGTCGCGCATGATCTGCACCACCTTCTCGATATCGTTCACGAGTTTGCGCTGTCCGTTCTGATAGTGGAAGACGCCCTCGGCACCGCCGCCATAGAAGCTGCCGTCTTTTTCGACCATTAGCGACATAGTATTGCCAGACGTGAGCAGGGCGGCCTTGTTGTCGAGTGTGATATGGTAGACGCCGTTCGATGTTGCTGCCAGCAGCGAGTTGTCTTGTTTGGCAAGTCGCCAGCAGGCATGGGTGACATTGGCCACAGGTATGAACCTCTTGCCTTCGAGACGGTAGAGTCCACTGAGCGTTCCGGCATAGATGTAACCATTCATCTGATTGATGGACAATACCTCGCCACGCAGGCCCTCGTAGGCGGTGAAATGCGTATAGATGGAGGGGAAGGCAATGCAGAACAGACCGTTGTCGGTAGCGCCCCAGAGCAGCCCGTGGCGGTTGTAGTCCATGTGGCTGACATTGTTCGAACAGAGTCC
Organism: Prevotella sp.; assembly: GCA_017447515.1. Taxonomy (GTDB): domain Bacteria; phylum Bacteroidota; class Bacteroidia; order Bacteroidales; family Bacteroidaceae; genus Prevotella. The sequence goes on from JAFSNG010000017.1 coordinate 3,799, forward strand.
GTTCGCCTCGGTGACACGGAACAGTTCGTGACCGTCGGGGTCGACGAAGATTACACCGTCGCCGTTGGTGGACAGTGCTTGCAAACCATCTTCGAGGTTTTCCACCTGGGTAATGTCGGCATCGACGGCGTAAGCCTTACGCTTGGAATTGGGACTGGTTTTGCCTTCCGCCCAGGAGTAGCTGTCGTTATGGACGGCATAGATTTTCTTGTCGCTGGCAAGGAAATAGACGGTGCCTGACTCCTCGAAAATCCACTGCACCTCGCCGTGGAAAGGCTTGGAGGTCTTGCATGGGTGCATATAGAGGTTGCCGCGATGGTCGATCTTGAGGTAACCGAAATAGTTGTAGCCACCTGTCCAAAGAACACCTTTGGAATCCTGAAATACGGCGGTGATACGGCTAATGCCTAGCGAATGGATGATGCGCCAGTTGGCATTGTCGTAGTAGAGCAGTCCTTCGAAATTGGCAGCATAGAGTGTGCCGTCGTTGGCGGCAATGACGTCGAAGTTCTGGTTGTGGGCCTGATATTCGGTGGCGGGATAGTTGCGCAGATAGGGAATGCCCTGGGCATGGAGAGAATTGACAATTGATAATTGACAATTGATTATTGACCAAAGGAAAAGGATGATGAGCGACAGTCGTTTCATGGGCGTGCCTCCTTTCCTTTTATTTCCTCGTACGGCACATTACGTCCGACATAGTAGTTCCATTCCTCGCGCGTCAGGTTACGCTTCAGCTTGTCCTGCAGACGCTGCTGCATCTGTGGAACGGAGATGAGGGCCTTTGTCAGGTTGCCGTTCTGGTCGCCTGTCCACACGTTGGTCTTCTTTAGGTCGAAGGTGAAGTTGATGATCCAACCGCGGGTGGTAAACAGCGTCATCGGCTCTATCTTCGCTGAATTAGTGAGCCAGAGATTCATCATGCCGTCGTAGCTCGAAGAGTAGAGGCGGATGCCGTCGGCCTTCAGTTTAGAGATACGCGACAGGTGACCCACAAGACGCGTCTGCTGGCCCTTGCTGTTGATGAGATAGATGGTGCCGTCGCTCATGCCGTAGGTCGTCAGATGCTGGTTCTTCGACTCTGCGAAGGCTGTCACCTGACCTTTCACGGGAACGCGGCTGGTCTCGATGTTATTGAAGCCTTTTATCAGATGCATTTTACCTTGACGGTCGAAGGCCAAAGGGTAGTTCTGGTAGCGGGTCATGAACTCTATCTGGAAGGGCAATTTCTTTTCCTGGACGATGGTGCGGCTTTGGGTGTCGAATAGCGCCATGCCTGTTTCGCTGAAGATGATAAACTGGTTACCACTGACATCTAAGTCCTTAGGATTCTGCATGTTAATCTCGATTACTTGAACCTTTTTATTGCTGTCTACGATGACTAGATGACCTGAACGACTTAGGACGTAGATGGTGTTGGTGAGACGATCGATGAAGAGGTCGCGGAAGTCGTAGCGGGGATTGCTCACAAGCATTTCGCTGGTCAGTTTGCCACTTTCATAATTGGTGTGTCTCATAATCTCACCATAGGAACTGCAAGTAATCATATAGCCTGATTTCTCGTCAGAGAAGGCAATGTCGGTAATACTGCCTTTGTGTTTGTGCCAGACGTTCTTGTTCTGGCTGGTCATAGCCAGCGCCTGATAGACGGTGGGCGCATAGATGTCGCCATGATAACGGTTGGTAAACAGGCATGCGGTATGTGCCAGCAGGTCGGCAATTTCGTGGTGGTCAGCCTTGTACTGCGTGATGGCAGTTTGTCCGAGGGTGCGCGCCAAGCTGATGTACGTCAGCGTGTCGGCAACGCGTTTCGACTGCTCGGCTTCAGCACGCTGCTGTTCGGCTATCTTTCGCTGGCTCTGGGCCACCTCGGAAGCTTCTACGGCGTGTTGCTCGGCAATGAGGGCGTTCTGGCGCTCTATCTCGGCGTTGCGGCGCATCTCCTCGGCAACTTTCGTTTGGGCAATGGCTTCTATGCGCTGTTCGTCGCTGATGCGGCGTTCTTCGTTGGCAATTTCCTCCAGCTGGGCGTTGACGCTTTGCATCACCACCGAGCGCTCCTCTTCCTTCCTGAGTCTGTCGAGTTGGGCTTGCAGCTCCTGATTCTTCTCGACGAGCTCATCGCGAGTTGTGTTGACCAAGTAGACGTGGTGTCCTAACAGGATGACGGCTACAACGGCTATTGCGGAGAGTATCTTGCCTATTTTGTTCATGCCTTGCGTTTCAGGGCCATAATGGTAATATCATCGCTTTGCGGAGCGTCACCGGCGAAGGCCTTGACGTCGTTCATCTGGGCTTCGATGAGTGTGCGGCAGTCGTCGCCGTTATGTTGGCGCATCAGTTGAAGCATACGGTCGTCGCCATATTCCTGGTAGTCGACGTTGAAGGCTTCGTTGACGCCGTCGGTGTACATCATCAGCGTGTCGCCAACGCCTAACTGGGTCTTGGCGCTCGTGTATTGCCAGCCGTCGACGGTTCCTACCAGGCAGTTAGTGCTCATGGGCATCATCTCCACCTGTCCGTTGGCTTTGAGGATGACGGGCGAGTTATGACCGCCGTTGCAGTAGTCTATCTCGCCGGTGCGGATATTGTAGATGGCGTAGAACACGGTGACAAACATCGATTCGATGCTTTCCTTGCATAGCAGGTCATTCGACTTCGTCAGACATATGCCCGGCTCGTAGCCCTGCAGGGCAATGGTGCGGATGAGCGTACGGCTGACGGCCATGAAGATGGCGGCGGGGACGCCCTTGCCCGATACGTCGGCTATCACCAGCCCGATGTGGTCGTCGTCAATGCGGAAGAAGTCGTAGAAGTCGCCGCCGACGTCCTTTGCCGGTGTCATCATCGCTGCCAGGTCGAGTTCTTTTTCGTTCTCGGGGAACGGCGGGAAGATACGCGGCAGGATAGCCTGCTGTATTTCTCCTGCTACGGCGAGGTCGGTCTTCAGCGACTCCAGCTGTGAATGCTCCTCCTGCGACTGTTTGATATACTCTATCTGCTCGATGGCCTTCTTGATGGTCACGCTGAGGTCGTCGAGGTCGATGGGCTTCGTGGCAAAGTCGAAGGCTCCGTTGTTCATGGCCGAACGGATGTTGTTCATGTCGCCATAGGCCGATACCATGATACACTTCAGGGCGGGGTTCTGCAACTCGTTCACCTTCGTGAGCAGTGTCAGGCCGTCCATCTCAGGCATGTTGATATCGCTCAGAATGATGTCGATATCTTTTTCACGTAACAACAGGGTCAGTGCCTCCAGACCATTGTGGGCGAAGAAAAACTGATACTCTTCTTTGCGTATCTCACGACGGAAATATTGTGTCAGCAACAACTCAAGGTCTTGCTCGTCGTCGACGCTTAATATCTTTACTGGTTTCATATTTTTTTGTTATTATTTGCTATTTGGGCGGTAAAATTACACAAAAGAATTGATATAACCAAGAAAACTGCGGGGAAATAGAAGAAAAATACGCGTTTTCTTTTGTATTTCACTCATTTCTTTGTACCTTCGCGGCCGAAATGAAGCTAATGGTATTCAATCCCGAACACGATATCGCACTGGCCAGCAACCTGGCCAACTTCACTGCACCCCATGCCGGACGACAGCTCAGGGCCGACCTCGGTTTCCTCCCGGCATTGTGGGCGGATGAGGGTGATAAGGTGTTGGTAGACCACGTGGAAAGTGCCGAAAAAGCCTTTCGACGGGTGGCTCACCGACTGCGCCAGTTGGGGTGTCGCAATCTACCGGCAGTAAACGAGCGGTTTACTTCCGCTAAACTGTCCGTTTACTCCGACCGGATGACCGGCGTGCAGCCCTGGGGTTGGAACCTCGCCCTGCGTGCTGCATTGAAGCGTGCAGGGGTCGATTCTGCGCTGATGCCCTCGGAGGAACAGATAACTCAGATTCGCCAATTGTCCCATCGCCGCACGGCCGCCCGACTGTTGCCGTCGTTGCAGATGGAGGGCACGGTAGGCGAGAGCTTCGAGTGTACGACGCCCGACGAGGTGGAGGCACTCTTGGCGCGCTATGGTCAGGTGGTCATGAAGGCTCCCTGGTCGTCTAGTGGACGCGGACTGCGTTTCCTCAGCACCGAGCGTACACCGTTTCAGATGCAGGCCGGCTGGTTTCGCAATGTGGTAGCCCAGCAGGGCTCGGTGATGGTCGAACCGTTTTATAATAAGGTGCGCGATTTCGGTATGGAATTCTGTGTCGATGACGACGGCATCCACTACCTCGGACTCTCGCTGTTCCACACCGTCAACGGTGCCTACGAAGGGAATATCCTTGCAACGGAATCTGTCAAGCGCGAAATCATAAGTCACTACATTCCAGTGTGTTTGCTCGATTCTATCGAGCAAAGAATTGTGGAATCTCTCGACCTCGGCTCCTACCGCGGTCCCTTCGGCGTCGACATGATGATAGTCACTGACATCAGCCATCAGACATCAACCATCAGCCCTCAATTCCTCCTCCATCCCTGCGTCGAAATCAACCTCCGTTGCACGATGGGCCATGTGGCTTTGGCTATCTCTCCCACCGACGACGACATTCTCCGTGTGATGCGCATTGATTATAACGGAACCAATTACCAACTCAAAATACAACGATTCAGATGAACAAGATACAGATACTTTTCTCCGTAATACTATTATTCTTCGCGTCACACGCATGGGCGCAGGAAAATCAGTCGCAGGACACCCTTGTGGTTGACAAAGAGAATCCCTTCCTCCAGTGCGAGGATACTTGCAACCACATCCATGGCATCGACATCAGCCACTACCAGGGCAATGTGTTCTGGGAAACGGTGGGTGAACGCACCAACATGTCTTACGTCTACCTGAAGGCCACCGAGGGCGGCGACCGCATCGATGCCACCTTCGAGCGCAATATTGAGCTGGCCCACCGCCACGGGCTCAAGGTCGGCTCCTACCATTTCTACCGTCCGCTAACCGACCAGCGCCGACAGCTGCTCAACTTCATGTCACAGTGTCTGCCGGGCGAGCAGGACCTCATTCCGATGATTGATATCGAGTCGACGGGCGGCTTGTCTACCGATGTCTTCTGCGACTCGCTATTCTACTTCCTCGACCTCGTGGAAGAAGTGTACCACCAGAAACCCTTGCTCTACACCTTCCGCAATTTCTACAACCGCCACCTGCAGGGCAAGATTGACGACTACCCGCTGATGGTTGCCATGTACACCGACGAACCGCCCGTGCTAGCCGACGACCGCGACTACACCATGTGGCAGTATACCGCCAAGGGCCGCATCATTGGCATCAACGGATTCGTCGACAAGAGCCGCTTCATGGGCAAGCACAACCTCCGCGAAATCCGCTTCAAACACCACTGACCTTCGCCCTTCGCCCGTTATTCCTCGATGTTGCGGATGGTGTGCAGCAGGTCGCTGGCATAGGCCTTTACCGACTGCGGTTTCAGTTTGTGTAGTGTGCCTTTCGCGCGTTCCATTTCCAGTTCGTAGCGTTCCAGCTTCTCGGGGTTCTTCTCGCCGTCCATGGCCAGCAGCTTGTCGCGCAGGGCAGGGGAGGGCTGTAGCATGAAGTCGTCTGCGTAAGCCCGCATGCCGTCGGCAATCCACGGCCCAAGCCCGTATTCGCGCGCCGTCTTATACAGCTGTTGCCACTTCCATTCGCTCATGGGTTCTATGGCCTCGCGGTCGGCGGGGTCGTCCAGGTAGATGAGTCGTTCTATGTTTCGTTGAATAATGTCCATTATGCGTATCGTTTAGGGTATCTGAATAGTATCGAGAGCAGTGCCGCTATGCCGATGGCCAGCGGATAATATAGATAAGGCACGATGGCCACGGGGTTCAGTCCCGCCAGTCCGGCAGCCATCAGCAGCTGTGCGCCGTAGGGTATCATGCCCTGCATCATACACGAGAACGTGTCCAGTATCGATGCCGCTTTGCGGTTGTCCACGCCGAAGCGGTCGCCAATGTGTTTCGCTATGCCGCCCACGGTGATGATGGCGACGGTGTTGTTTGCCGTACACAGGTCCACCAGCGACACCAGTGCCGCTATCGACAGCTCCGCACCGCGCTTCGTCGACACGTGTCGTGTCAACCGCTCTATCAGGTAGTCGATGCCGCCGTTGTGGCGAATCATCTCCAGCAGTCCGCCAGCCATCATGGTGATGATAATGAGTTCGCCCATGCCGATAATGCCCTGACCCATGGCCTGCATCCAGCCGAACACGTCGTACGAACCTTCCATCATGCCGATGACGCCTGTCAGCATGATACCCAGCGTCAGCACCGCCATCACGTTCATGCCCAGCACCGCTGTCACCAGCACGGCCACGTAGGGCACCACCTTCAGCACCCCTACCGCAGGCAATGCCGTCGGTGAGTTGATGCCCTGGCCCATGACGATGTACACCACTAGGATAATTACTGCTGCTGGCACGACGATGAACGAGTTGACGCGGAACTTGTCCGACATCCGGCAGCCCTGCGTCGAGGTCGCCACGATTGTCGTGTCCGAGATGAACGACAGGTTGTCGCCGAACAGCGAACCGCCCACCACGACGGCCGTCATCATTGCCACCGAAGCCCCAGTCTCTGCGGCCACTCCCGCCGCAATGGGCGTCAGTGCCACGATGGTTCCCACGCTCGTGCCCACGCTCAGCGATATGAAGCACGCTGCCAGAAACAGTCCTGCCAGCAGCATGTTACCCGGCAGTAGCGTCAGCACCAGATTCACCGTCGCGTCTATCGCCCCCATCGTCTTTGCCGACTGCGCGAAGGCTCCCGCCAGCACGAAGATCCATATCATCAGCATCATCTGCCCTGTACCGGCGCCGCGGCTGTAGATGTTGATGCGCTCGCGTAATGGAATGCCGTCACACACCACGACGGCATACATCGACGTCGCCATGAACGCCACCGTGATAGGAACCTTGTAGAAGTCCCCAGCCACGATGCTCGTCACCAGATACATCACCACAAACACCCCGATGGGCGACAGTGCCAACAGTCCTTTCTTCATTTGCCTGCAAAGTTACGAAAAAATTATCGAGAAAACCAAACGTTTCCCCGATTATTTTCAATGCTTTTTGCAAAGAAAAACGAGTTTTCCTTTGCTATTTTGCTCGCTTATTCGTACCTTTGCAGCTGAAATTGCGAGATCAAGCAAATTAATCAGAACATTAAGCATATGAATTCAAAAAGAAAGTATGAGAAGTCGACGAAAAAGATGATTTCAAACATTAAGACTTTGGCCGCCCTGCTGATGGTAGGAGCCGCCTTTACCGCTTGCTCAAGCGACAACGTTATGACCGAGCAGCCCGGCAGCACGACGAAAGTATATCCCCTCACAGTAAACGCCTCGAAGGAGGACGTATGGACCCGCGCCCTCGCAATTGACGGGGATGGCCAACTGACTGCCTCATGGGATAAAAACGACGTGATTGAGGTTTATAAGGCGGGTGGTAAGATAGGTGAGCTCCCTCTCACGGGCATCGCATTCCCAGGCTACAACGGCATATTCACCGGTGGAATCACGGAGAATGTCGCAGTGAACGACGAACTGACGATCTATTATCACCAGAGGGACCTATCGCAGGGCTTTGAAGCCTTTGAAAGCCAGGACGGCATGTCTTATACTGAAATAGGTTGACACATTTAAGAACTTAATAAATGTGTTAATTATGAGAAATGTAAGAATTCAGTACTGTAAATGATAACGTAAAAGTATACCAAAAAATAATTCAAAAGTATACCATTTCGACTGAGTGCTGCAAAGGTATAAAAAGTTTGTTATACATTACTTATTGCTGATATATTTTTTGTTTCTTTAATACGGTATGACGTACCGGTCATATTGACCAGATACGCTTTATGACAGAGTCTGTCGACGAGAGCCGAGCATAATACCTTATCCTTAAGCACTTCCTCCCATCTGGTAAACGGGAGATTGGTTGTAATAATCGTTGACTTCTTCCCTGTTCTGAGTGAGAGATGGTTGAAAAGCATTTCAGCGCCTTCCTTGTCGAAGCCGACATATCCTAACTCATCGCATATTACCAGGTCATAGCGTTCAAACTTAATCTCCAGGTTTCGCAGGGACTTTTCTGTCTTTGCCTCCCTGATCATTGTCAGCAGATGAGGTACGGAAGTAAAGAAAACCGAGAATCCTTCAAGACATGCCTTGATGCCCAGCCCAATGGAGATGTGTGTCTTGCCAGTCCCAGGATTGCCGTACATAACAATGCTGCGTCCTTCCTTTATAAACTCGAGGTTCTCCAGGGTCACCTGCATAACCGCGTGGATTAACCGAAAATCTTGACCAGTCTGAAGATGAAGAATTTCTTGTCAATAACACCTCTTAGCTGAGCCCTGAAGTCCTTGATTTTTGCATTGAGCGATTCTGCTGATGCATTGGTCGGCCTGTTGACAAAGTAGTTGAGGATTTCATCCTCTCTGTCGTACATGGCTGCTGCGATGTCATTGAAAGCCTTATTGTCAAACTCACCTACTTTTGCATACCACTTTTTGATGCTCTTACGTCCGGCTTCCTTGTCGCACTTTTGGGCAAAGATCATCCTCAGAGAGTGTGTCAGACTGTATGCCATCTCTATATCAGGATACAGCTCAAAGAGTATCTGTTCTTCAGCCTCTCAGGATGGTATGCGGCATTGCTCCTGATGGGATTGCCTTCTGCGTCTACACGCGGTTTTCCGCTGTTGATCAGGTCTTTGATCATTGCCCTGAAGTCGTCTCTGGCATTAGCAACCTCCGTCATTACCTCACGGCGATGCCCAATGCGTAGCTCCTGAAGCGCCTCCAGACAGAACTGCTGATGATGGAAACGGTCAAGGGTAATCATCGCTTTGGGGAAGCAGGCACTGACAATCTGGTGCATGCTGTCGGAGAAGTCAAGTGTTACTTCTTCAACCAATAAACGGACAGGTTCCGGTATTTTCTTCAGAATGCTTGTGACCTCCTTCGCCTTGGTTCCCTTCACAATGGCTACGAGACATCCCTTGCGTCCATGGGCTTCTTTGTTGGACAATATGGTGTACACCTCACCGGTAGACAGACACGTTTCATCTATGCTCAGATGAGTGCCCATGTTCTTCGGGATTATTACCCAATCCTCTGCATGGTCTGCGTCTTCCCATGTTTTGAAACCACTGATGGGACCCGTCCGCTTGAAGCCGTTCAAGCGTCCACCCTCCTTGTATGAACGTCCGAAATTATCGCCATTGATGTGATAGTCTTTCTCAAACGAACGGGCCGTTATAGGGAGCGTCTCCAAACGCTTCTTTTAAAAAATCCGCCAGTTCCTTTGAACAGCGGGTGGATTCCTGTATGAAGTCAAACTCAGACATGACATTGTGGCTTTCTGTGTCAAGCCAGCGACGGCGACGCACATGCAGTAGCACCTCCTGACCGCGTATAGGAAAGTCATGGAAGGTCTTGGCGGGAGTAAACCCGTTTGGACGCAAATCCTCACGATTGTCTGGCGTCAGATTATTCTCGTCAAGATACAGATGGATAATGTTCACAGGA